>JARFPS010000194.1 GCA_029288175.1 Miltoncostaea sp.
GCCGGAGCCGTTGGCGGTGACCACGCGCAGGTCGTCGTCGTCGCGCGCGACGTTCACCGCCAGCACGCGGTCGTCGGCACCCAGGTTGATGGCGCGGACCCCGCGCGTGTCGCGTCCGGTCGGGCGAACCTGGTCCTCGCCGAAACGGGCCGCCTGCCCCTGCTCCGAAACGACGAGGAGATCCTCCTCGCCGTCGGTCAGGACGGCATTGACCAGCTCGTCCCCGTCCTCGAGCCGGACGGCGATGAGGCCGGCCTCGCGCAGGATCGTGTCGTAGCTGGTCAGCTCGGTCTTCTTGATCATGCCGTTGGTCGTGGCGAGCACCAGATACTTGCCCTCGCTGTAGTCGCGGGTGGCGAAGACCGTGCGCACTTCCTCGCCGGGCTGGAGCGCCAGGACGTTGGCGATGTGGCGACCGCGGGAGTCCCGCGCCCCCTTGGGCAGCTCGTGGACCTTCTGGCGGTAGACGCGACCCTGGTTCGTGAAGAACAGGAGGTAGTGGTGGGTGGAGGCGATGAAGAGCTGCTCGATGTAGTCGTCGTCCTTCAGCCGGACGCCGCGCAGCCCCTTTCCCCCCCGTCGCTGCGCGCGGTAGGTCGCGACCGGAAGCCGCTTGATGTAGCCCCCCGCGGTCAGCGAGATGACCATCTCCTCTTCGGCGATGAGGTCCTCGAGGTCCAGGTCGCCTTCGCCGGGCACGATCTCGGTGCGCCGCTCGTCGCCGTACTTCTCCTTCGACTCGAGCAGCTCGCTCCGGATGAGCCCGTACACCAGCCCCTCGTCGCCCAGGATGGCCCGCAGCTGCGAGATCGTCTCGAGCAGCCCCTGGTGCTCCGCCTCGATCTTCCCGGCTTCGAGCTGTGTGAGCCGCTGCAGGCGCAGGTCGAGGATCGCGCGGGCCTGCACCTCCGTGAGCTCCAGCCGTCCGATCAGCTCCTGGCGGGCCTGATCGGGGTCGGCCGCCCCGCGGATGAGCTCGATGACCTCCTCGATGCGGTCGAGCGCCTTGAGCAGGCCCTCCAGGATGTGGGCCCTGGCCTCGGCACGCGCCAGACGGAACCGCGAGCGCCGGGTGATGACCTCCTTCTGATGCGCGACATAGTGCTGGATGAGCTCGCGCAATCCCAGGGTGCGCGGAACGCCGTCCACCAGGGCGATGCAGTTCACGCCGAAGGTCGTCTGCGCCTGCGTGTGCTTGTAGATCTTGTTGAGCGCCACCGCGGGCACTGCATCGCGGCGGAGCTCCACCACCACCCGGAGCCCGTCCCGCCCGCTCTCGTCCCGGAGATCGGCGATCTCGGGGATGACCTTCTCGTGGGCGAGCTCGGCCATCTTCTTGACCAGCTCGGCTTTGTTGACCTGGTAGGGCAGCTCGGTGAACACGATGGCGTTGCGGCCGGTGCGCAGGGGCTCGTTGTGAGCCCGCCCGCGGACGACCACCCGACCCCGCCCGGAGCGGTAGGCGTCGAGGATCCCCTGGCGGCCCACGATGATGCCGCCGGTGGGGAAGTCGGGCCCTTGCAGATGCTTCATCAGGTCGTCCGACGAGATCTCGGGGTCGTCGATGGAGGCCACGACGGCGTCGATCGCCTCGCCGAGGTTGTGCGGCGGGATGTTGGTCGCCATGCCGACCGCGATGCCCGACGAGCCGTTGACCAGGAGGTTCGGGATGCGGGCGGGCAGCACGGTGGGCTCCGCGCGACGATCGTCATAGGTCGGCGCCTCGTCGACGGTCTCCTCGTCGATGTCGCGGAGCATCTCGGTGGCGATGGGCGACAGCCGCGCCTCCGTGTAGCGCATGGCCGCCGCGGCGAACTCGCTGGAGCCGAAGTTGCCCTGCCCGTCGACCAGCGGGTAGCGGCTGGCGAAGTCCTGGGCGAGGCGGACCAAGGTGTCGTAGATCGCGCTGTCGCCGTGGGGGTGGTACTCACCCATGACGGCACCGACGATGTTGGCGCTCTTGACGTACGGGCGGTCGGGGAGGTTGCCGCGGTCGTGCATGGCGAACAGCACGCGCCGGTGCACCGGCTTCAACCCGTCGCGCACGTCGGGCAGCGCTCGGGAGACGATGACGCTCATCGCGTAGTCGAGGTACGAGGAGCTCATCTCCTCGCCCAGCTCGCGCAGCTCGATGCGCCCGTCGCGGTCGATCGCCATCAGCGGCCTCCTAGATGTCGAGGAAGCGCACGCTGGAAGCGTGCTCCTCGATGAACTCCCGACGCGGCTCGACCTTGTCGCCCATCAGGGTGGAGAAGAGGTAGCCGGCGCTCGCGGCGTCCTCCATGGTGACCCGCTGGAGCACGCGCCGATCGGGATCCATGGTGGTCTCCCACAGCTGCTCGGCGTTCATCTCGCCGAGCCCCTTGTAGCGGCTGAGCGAGACGCCCTCGCGGCTGAGGGCGAGGACCTCGGTCTGAAGGGCCTCGAAGTTCTCGGCGGTGCGGCGCCGGGCTCCGCGGGTCACGACGAACGGCGGGTCGCCCACGATCTGTCGCAGCTGGGCGCGGGCGGCGCGCAGGCCACCCATCGCCCGCGTGCGCCACATCTGCAGCGGAAGGTCCACCGTCCAGGCCTCGCCGGTGCTGGCACGGATCGAACGGGTCCGCAGGACCCCCGCCGCGGCGTCCCGCGAGAGCACCGCGACCTCGGCGGTGGCGTCGCCGGCCTCCGCCACGGCCTCCTCCAGCGCCTCGAGGGAGCCTGGCTCGGGCTCGACGAGGCCGTGGGCCTCCGCAAAGCGGGTCGCCTCGCCCCCGAACTCGCCCCGAAGGGCTCCGGACCATGCCGCCTGCTTCGACAGCTCGCGCGCCAGCCGCTCGTAGCGGCTCATGCTGAGCCCGACCGGCTCGGGCTGATCGGAGGCCTGCACCCTGATCGAGTCCAGCCCCGCACCGAGCACCCACTCCTCGAGCTCCTGGTCGGTCTCGATGTAGCGCTCCTGGCTGCCCTTCTTGACCTTGTAGAGCGGTGGGCAGGCGATGTAGACGAAGCCGGCGTCGATGAGTCCCCGCATGTGCCGGAAAAGGAACGTGAGGATGAGCGTGCGGATGTGCGCGCCGTCCACGTCGGCGTCGGTCATGACGACGATCTTGTGGTAGCGGGCCTTCGAGATGTCGAAGTCCTCGTCGATGCCCGTGCCGATGGCCGTGATCATGGCCTGGATCTCCGCGTTGCTGAGCACCTTGTCGATGCGCGCCTTCTCGGCGTTGATGATCTTGCCGCGCAGCGGCAGGATCGCCTGGAAGCTCGACTGCCGGGCGTTGACCGCCGACCCGCCGGCCGAGTTCCCCTCGACGAGGAACAGCTCCGTGCTCTCGGGGTCGCGATCCGAGCAGTCGGCGAGCTTTCCGGGAAGGCTGGTGGCGTCCATGGCGCCCTTGCGGCGCGCGAGGTCGCGTGCCTTGCGGGCGGCGACCCGCGCCTGCGCCGCTGCCGCGGCCTTGGTGCAGATGGCCTTGGCCTCGGTCGGGTGCTCCTCCAGGTAGTCGGCCAGCCCCTTCGCCACGACCTGGTTGACGAAGCCCGTGATCTCGGAGTTGCCGAGCTTGGTCTTGGTCTGGCCCTCGAACTGGGGCTCGCGGAGCTTGACGGAAATGATCGCCGTCAGGCCCTCGCGGGTGTCGGAGCCCTCCAGGTTGTCGTCCTTCTCCTTCAGGAGGTTCTTCGCGCGCGCGTGATCGTTGATGGTGCGCGTCAAGGCGGTGCGGAAACCCGTCAGATGGGTGCCGCCCTCGTGCGTGTTGATGTTGTTCGCGAAGGTGAAGACCTGCTCGTTGAAGGCGCCGGTCCACTGCAGGGCCACCTCGGCGGCGCCCTCCTCGCCCTCGGCTTCGAAGTAGACGACGTCGCGGTGCAGGGCATCGCGGCTCTCGTTGAGGTGGCGCACGAAGTCCTCGATGCCGCCCTCGAACATGAACTCGGCCTCGCGCCCCGACCCGCGCTGGTCGATGAGCCTGATCTTGAGGCCACGGGTGAGGAACGCCGTCTCGCGGAAACGCGTGGAGAGCGTCTCGAAGTCGAAGTCTGTCTCCTCGAAGATCTCCGCGTCGGGATGGAACGAGATCGTGGTGCCGGTCTCCGCGGCATCGCCCACGCGCTCGGCGGGTCCGTCGGCCTCGCCCCGCTGGTAGGTCTGCCGGTGCAGGCCGCCGTCGCGCCGCACCTCGGCCACCAGGGAGTCGGAGAGGGCGTTGACGACGCTGACCCCGACGCCGTGCAGGCCGCCCGACACCTTGTAGCCCTCGCCGCCGAACTTCCCGCCGGCGTGGAGCGTGGTCAGGACGACCTCGAGGGCGCTCTTGCCCTCCTGATCGGCCATCGCCGCGACCGGGATGCCCCGACCGTCGTCGGTGACGCTGCAGGAGCCGTCGGGGTGGAGCGTGACCGTGACCTCGCTGCAATGGCCGGCGAGGGCCTCGTCCACGCTGTTGTCGACCACCTCGTACACGAGGTGGTGAAGGCCCCGCGGGCCGGTCGATCCGATGTACATCCCGGGCCGTCGTCGAACGGCCTCAAGGCCTTCGAGGACGGTGATGTCCTCGGCGTCATATGTGGTGGCCGCGGAGGGCGCGGCGTCGGGCAGCGGCTGGCTCAAGTGCCTCCAGAGATTTGCAGGAGAATTCTAGCAGGGCCGCCCGGTCGTCCGACTCTCTATTGGTCGCCTTTTGCAGGGATTTCTGCGGTCATGCGCTCGCGGGCGGCGCTGGCGGCCGCGGCGCGGGCGAGAACTTCCCTCAGGGCGTCGTCGTCGACGCCGGAGACCAGCTCCTCGGCGCGGGCGCGCTCGCCCTCCGTCGGCCGGATCGGGCGCCGCTCGGGCGCCGGCTCCTCGCCCGGGGGGCGGTCGGCCACGATGAAGCGCAGTCCCGAGACGGTCTCCGCGTCGGGCGGCAGCGCCGCGCCGACAAGCTCGATCAGGTCGTCCGAGCGCGCGCGGAGCTCGGCCGCCCAGGCGGCGTCGGCGCACGCGACGGTCACCACTCCGTTCCGCGCTCGGCGGACCGGCTGCGCGGCCCTGCGGACGGCGTCGCCCACCGTGGACGACCACGCCTCTCTGATCGGCCCCAGGGCCGGGTCGGGGCCGCCGCCGACGCGGCGCATGGCGCGCCCGAGAACGGCGCCGGCCGGCCGGAGGCCCCCGCGCCTACGCGCCATCCTGACCCACCTCCACGACGTGGGCCCCGCGTTCGGCCGCGGAGGCGGCGGCGGCCGGGTCGGCGGTGGTCACGATGGTCTGGCCACCGTCCCCGACCGCCTCGAGAAGGGCGTCGCGCCGCGAGGGGTCGAGCTCCGAGAGGACGTCGTCCAACAGCATGATGGGGGTCGGGCCCCGGTCCGACAGGTGGTCCCGATGGCCGAGCAGGAGGGCGAGCGCCGCCAAGCGCTGCTCTCCCTGGCTGCCGAGGCGCCGGAGGTCGTGGTCGCCCCGGCCGATCCACACGTCGTCGCGGTGGGGACCCGCCGTCGTCTGTGCGGCGGCATGGTCGCGATCGCGGCGTGCGTCCCACGCCGCCGCGAGGGCCTCGCCGATTTCGGCGTCCGGTGCCTGCGCGAGCTCGGAGGGGGACGACTCGACGCGCAGGGTCGCGTCCGGGCCGCCGCCGAGCCGGTCCATCCAGGTGCGGAACAGCGGCTCGAGCGCCCGGGCCGCGGCGCGGCGGGCGCGCGCGACCGAGGCGCCCAGAGCCACCATCTGGGCCTCCCATGGCGCCAGGCCGTCGGGCGACGCCTGACCGGCGCGCACCCGGCGCAGCAGGGCGTTCCGCTGCGCGACCGCCCGCTGATAGCCGGTGAGATCGTCCGCGTAGCCGGGCTCAGCGGCCTCGAGCAGGCGGTCCAGGCTGCGCCGTCGGGCCGCCGGCGGCCCCTTGACCGAGCGGAGCTCGTCGGGAAGGAAGACGAGCACGGCCCCGCGGCGGCGCCAGTCGCCGAGGCCCCGCACGGCGACGCCGTCGCGCTGAAGGCGGCGCCCGCGGCGAGGCGCGTAGCCGATGCTCCGCGTCTCGACGCCGGCGGGACCCTCGATCTCCAGCCCGACCCACAGGGCCTCCGCACCGTGACGGAGCATCTCGCCCTCGGAGCGCGTGCGCGGCGAGACGCCGAGACAGGCGAACGTGAGCGCCTCGATCACCGTGGTCTTGCCCGCGCCGTTCGGGCCCACCAGGACCGTCACCCCGTCGGAGAAGCCGAACTCCACGCGGCGCCAGCGCCGGACATCCGCCAGCTCGATCCGCCGAGCGCTCCACGCGCCGCCCGGCGAGGTCGCCTCAGGTGTTGAGTCGGATGGGCATGAGGAGGTAGCGGTAGTCATCGCCCTCCCCTCGGAGGAGTCCCGGGCGCAGGGGGCTGATCAGACCGAGCCGGACCTCCTCGCCGTCGAGGCTCTCCACCCCCGCCCGCAGGAACTCGACGTTGAAGCCGACCTCGAAGGCCTCCCCCTCGAAGGCGACGGGGATCGACTCGGAGCCCTCGCCGAGCTCGGACTGGGTGGCCGACACGGTGAGGGTGCCGGTCTCGAACGCGAGGCGGACCGGCGTGCCACGCTGGGCGAGGATGCCGATGCGTCCCAGCACGCCCAGCAGCTCCGCGCGGTCGAGCACCAGATCATGGTCGAACTCGTCGGGGATCAGCTGGTTGTAGTCCGGGAACTGCCCGTCGATGAGGCGGCTGGTCAGGCGGGTGTCGCCGAGCGCGAACGACGCCTGGTTGTCGGCCAGGGCCACGCGAAGGGCTCCTTGGCCGTCGGCGAGCCGGGCGAGCTCGGCCAGCGCCCGCGCCGGCACGATCGCCTCCGTGACGCTCTCACCCTGGTCGGGCACCGCGGCCCGGTCGACGGCGAGGCGGTAGGAGTCGGTGGCCACCATGACCGCCTCGGTGCCGGCCAGGCGGAGCAGCACGCCCGTGAGCACCGGGCGCATCTCATCGCGCGAGGCCGCCTTGCCGACGCGCTCCGCCGTGGCGAGGAACTCCTCGGCCGGGACCTCGCTCTCCGCGGAGGAGACGTCGGGCAACTCGGGGTAGTCGGCCGCCTGAAGACAGTTCAGCGTGAACGAGGAGTTCCCGCCCGACAGCGTGGCCACACCTTCGCCGGCGCGGTGCTCGATGGTGACCGGGCCGTCGGCGAGGCTGCGGACGATGTCCGACGCGACCCTCGGGAGGAGGACGCTGCCGCTCTCCTCGACCGAGGCCTCGACCGGCAGCCGGACCGACAACTCCATGTCGGTGGCGGCCAGCTCGACCCCGGTCTCGGCCGCGGTGAGACGGACCATGCTCAGCACCGGCATGGTGGCCTTGGCCGATGCGATGCGCCCGGCGGACGCCAGGGCGGCGGCGAGGTCCTTCTTGGTGGCGACGATTCGCACCTCCCGACCCTACCGTGTCGGCAGGTCGTCGTCGGAGCGCCTCCCCGGCTCTGTTCTTCAATAAGAAGAGAAAGTATCCCGGGGGAGATCATGGGGGCTGTGCACCGTGGGGATGATCGCCCAGATCGTCCAGGACATCGGCATCATCGTCCGGTCGCGCCGGTGGACGGCGCTGTGGGCGGGCGTCGGTTCATGCACAGGGCCCGGCGGGTGAACGGCCAGGCCGGTGCCCGCGGTGGACGGGTTCTGAACGCTCCGGACCTTCACGGGAACAGGTGGTGCGAAGGTCGTGGACTCGCGGCGCGGCGGCGGGGGTGTGGAAACGTGCGCCGGGCCCCGCGACGGGACGACTCGCGGGGGTGTGGAAGCGGAGAGGACCCGCTCAGCGCGAGCCGGTGATGCGGCCCGTCAGGGCCTGTACCGCCGTGAGGATCTGGTCCTCGTTGGCCATCCGCGTGGCGACCTTGTCCACCGCGTGGATGACCGTCGTGTGGTCGCGGCCGCCGAAGGCCCGACCGATCTCGGGCAGCGAGGCGTCGGTGAGCTCGCGGCACAGGTACATCGCCACCTGGCGCGGGCCGACGATGCGGCGCGTGCGGCGCGTGCCGTCGAGCTCCTCGGTCGTGACGTCGAAGTAGCGGCAGACCTCGCGCTTGATCTGCGCGGCGCTGATCGAGACCTCGGCCGTGGGGAAGAGGTCGCCCAGGATCTCCGAGGCGAGATCGACGGTGATCGGGCGCGCGTCGAGCGATGCCTGGGCGATCACCCGGGTCAGCGCGCCTTCGAGGCTGCGCACGTTGGTGTCGACGCGCGCGGCGATGAAGTGGAGTACCTCGGGCGGGACCTCGGCTCGGTTCGCGCCGATCTTGGTCTGGAGGATGGCGATGCGGGTTTCGAGATCCGGCGGCTGGACGTCGGTCATCAGCCCCATCTCGAAGCGGGAGCGGAGGCGGCTCTCCAGACCGTCGATGGAGCGCGGCGGACGGTCCGAGCTCAGCACGATCTGCTTGCCGTTCTCGTGCAGCGCGTTGAACGTGTGGAAGAACTCCTCCTGGGTGCGCTCGCGTGGCGCGATGAGCTGCACGTCGTCGATCAGCAGGACGTCCACCGAGCGGTACCGGCGCTTGAAGTCGTCCATCTCGTTCTTGCTCACGGCGTTGACGAAGTCGTTCGTGAACGTCTCGGCCGAGACGTAGTGGCAGGTGTCGCCCGGGTGGTGACCGGCGACGAAGTGCCCGATGGCGTGCAGCAGGTGGGTCTTGCCGAGGCCGACGCCGCCGTAGATGAACAGCGGGTTGTAGGTGTGCCGCGGGTTCTCGGCGACCGCCTGGGCCGCCGCGTGGGCGAAGCGGTTGGACGTCCCGATCACGAAATTCTCGAAGGTGAGGGCCGGCTGGAGGCCGGAGGCGCGCCGCGGCGCCGGGGGCGCCGGGGGCACCGGGGGCGGGGCGGTCGGGCGCCCACCCTCGGGCGAGGCCTCCGGGCGCACCAGGATCTCGACCTCGATGTCCTGACCCACCACCTCGAAGAGCGCGTCGCAGAGGACGGTGTGGAAGCGCTCGTGGATCCACTTGCGCGACCAGTCGGTGCGGACGGCGAGGCGCAGGCGGTTCTGGTGCAGGCTCTCCGCATAGGCGCCGCCGAACACGATGTCGAAGGTGGACGCGGTCATCGTCCCCTTCAGGCGATCGAGGGTGGCGGACCAGACCTCGGAGGCGTCGAGCGGTTGCGGAGGGGTCATCGGCGTCGGGGTGGGGTCGGGGGTCTAGAACAGGGAGGAGACGAGATCGCGGCCGGCGCCGCTCAGGCTGCGGCGGGCCGGGGAGCTCCGCACGAGAAGGCCTCGGTGCTCGAGCACGGCCAGCTCGCGGCCGCACACCGCCAGGGGAAGCCCCGACTCGGCGGCGAGCGCCGCGGCGTCGGCCTCGGCGAGCTCGAGCAGCAACGCCAGCAGCGCGCGCTGATCCTCGTTGGGCGCGGCCGCGGCCTCGGGGCGCTCGACCGGGTCGGGCGCTGTCAGGGTGGCCACCAGGCCGCTGCCGAGGTTGGGCTCCAGATCGAGGGCGCCGCCGGCCTCGGCGAGGAGCTCCGAGGCCAGGGAGAGGCCCGCCCCGACGCCGCGGATGACGCGCCGTTCCCGGGGCCCCGCGGTCGTGAAGCCGACCGAGCGCGCACGACCGGGGTCGTCGATGCCCGGCCCGCGATCGGAGACCCGCACGACGGTGCCGTGGTCCAGGACGCTCACAAGCGGATCGAGGAATTGCGCATGTACGAGGTTCTCGACGATCTCTCGGAGCGCCAGGGGCGCCACATTCGTGTGGGGGACGACGAGGTCCACGGCCGACTCGACCAAGGCGGCCGGGTCGGTCGTGCGCAACGTCCTCACGTCGGGAGGATCCACCGGGGAGTGGTGCAGCGCGACGCGCACCTCGCGGGTGTCGTCGTCGAGAGGGAGGTCGGGGGCGGCGGGCAACTCCATCGTGACGAGGGCGACTCTAACCCCCCGGTGGGGTGACCGGGGACGTTCCGCGGGTGTGGATATCGAAAAGGTTCGTGTGAGCGGCGAAAACGGATGTTGATAGGGGCCGCGAAAGCCCGGGAAGCCCAAGGACAAGGCGTTCAGAATATTTCCACAAGCCCGTCCACAACTGTGGAGAAGTGGGACTGCAAGCGCCGGCGGGCCTTTGGTATGGTTCCCGTCCGGCGCCGATCCGCTCGGTCGCCCGACGCTCGCTGTCCTTTCGATCGGTCCATTCGTGGAGGAGCCAGGCCGTGAAGCGGACCTATCAGCCCAACAAGCGCAAGCGGAAGAAGACTCACGGGTTTCGCGTGCGGATGAGCACGCGAGGCGGTCGGGCCGTCATCAAGCGGCGCCGTGCCAAGGGCCGTGCCCGGCTCTCCGTCTGAGCAGCTCGCCGCGACGCCCCCGGCCGCCACGGCGCGCCGGGCCCGGATCAGCCGGTCGCGGGATTTCGACGCGGTGTATCGCCGCGGTCGCTCGGCGGCGGGGCGACACCTGGTCGTCTACGCCTTCCGTCCGGACGACGCCGATCCCGGCGAGCCGGCGCGGCTCGGCCTTTCGGTGTCGCGCAAGGTCGGCGGCGCGGTCGAGCGCAACCGGCTGAAGCGCGTGCTGCGGGAGCTCTTCGTGTCCCTGGACCCGCCGGCACCGCCCGAGACGGACATCGTGGTCATCGCGCGGGCCGGGAGCGCGGAGTACCTGGCGGAGCGCGGCAGCGCCGCGCTGGGCGCCCGGCTGGGCGAGTTGGTGGCCAAGGCCACGGGGAGCACGGCATGAGCCGGGCCCTCGTCGGCGCCATCCGCTGGTACCAGCGGAACGTCTCGCGCCACTTCGGACAGCGTTGTCGCTATTACCCGACGTGCTCGCAGTACGCCATCGAGGCGATCTCGACGCAGGGGGCCCTGCGCGGGTCGGTGATGGCGGGCTGGCGCCTGCTCCGCTGCAACCCGATGAGCCGTGGCGGAGTGGATCACCCCCACGACCACCGCCTCAGCCGGAACTAGCAGGACATGGAGAACCTCTTCCGCCCCGTCGTCCGTCCCCTCGAGGACGCCCTCGGCTGGGTGCTCGACTTCCTTCACGAGGACCTGCTCCTCAGCTACGGCTGGGCGATCGTGGTCCTAACGATCCTGGTGAGGATCGCGCTGCTGCCGTTGTGGATCCGGCAGTACAAGTCCATGCGCCGGCTGAGGGTCGTGCAGCCGCAGATCAAGGCGCTCCAGCAGAAGTACAAGGGCAATCGCCAGCGCCAGCAGGAAGAGATGATGGCGCTCTATCGCGAGAAGGGGATCAACCCCTTCGGGTCCTGCCTGCCCATCCTGCCGCAGATCCCGATCTTCATCGCGCTCTTCTACCTGCTGCGGAACTTCGATCCGGCGGAGCGGGGCGACGGCGAGGCGGACCTGAGCTTTCTCTGGGCGATCGACGACATCACCGCGAACGTCAGCAGCCTCGGCTTCGGGGCGATCATCCTCGCGATCGTCTACGGGACGTCGCAGCTGATCTCGACCGAGCTGTCGGCCGGGCCCGAGCAGACGCAGCAGATCCGATGGGTCTTCCGGCTGCTTCCGATCGGCATCGTGGCGAGCCTGTTCATGTTCGACTGGCCGGCGGGCGTGGTGCTCTACTGGGCCAGCACCAACCTGTGGACCGCCGGGCAGCAGCTGGTCTTCCGTCAGCGCCTCGGGCTGCACGTGGCGAGCGAGGAGGAGCGGGCCGAGCTGCTCGAGGGCGTGTCCGTCGACGAGGACGACGTCAATCAGGACGAGGACGAGGACGACGACGCGGGCGACGAGCAGGACGAGGAGGAGGCGGACGAGCGGAATGGGGCCGCGGCGGCGGCCGCGGCAGGCTCGCGCAAGGCGCCGCCGCGCCGACGCCGCCGACGGGGCGAAGCCGCGGACGATGGCGAGGCGCGGACGGCGCCGGAGCCCGAGACCTGTCTCTTATACACATCTCCGAGCCCACGAGA
>JARFPS010000271.1 GCA_029288175.1 Miltoncostaea sp.
TCGCCGATCCGCGCGTCGCCAAGCGAGCGGCGCAGGACGGGGGCGGGCCGCCCGGCCTCGAACGCGGGGCGGACACCGACGCCCCGGCCCATCGGCACCAGCTCCGCAACGAGCGTGCGCCGCCCGTCGCCTCGACTCATCGACTCCCGGCGACCACCGCGAGGGCGGCGTCGAGCGCCTCGTCGCGGGGCGTCTCCGGGTCGTCCTCCGCCTCGACCTCGGGCTCGATGCCGGTCTCGTTGATGTCGCGGCCGTCCGGGGTCTCGTACTGCGCCGTCGTCAGCTTGAGCGCGCCGCCATCGCGCAGGGCGACGGTCGACTGGACGAGCGCCTTGCCGAACGTCTTGGTGCCGACGATGGTGCCGCAATCGTGGTCGAGCAGCGCGCCGGAGACGATCTCGCTGGCGCTCGCGCTGCCCCCGTCGACGAGCACCGCCAGCGGCGCCACGGTGGTCAGGGGGTCGCCCTTCGCGCGAAGCTCCTGCCGGGGGACCCGACGACCCTCGGTGGTGGCGATGAGCGTGTCGTCGGGCAGGAACACGCTGCCGACCGCCACCGCCTCGCTGACCAGGCCGCCGGGATCGCCGCGGAGGTCGAGGACGAAGCCGCTCACCCCCTGCGCCCCCAGCTCCTCGATGCCCTCGCGCAGCTCGGCGCCCGCGCCGCGCGTGAACTGGGTGAGCCTCAGATAGCCCACCCTCTGACCGCCCACCCGCTCGACGCGCGATCGGACCACCTCGAGCGCGATCTCGGCGCGCTCGACGGTCACGTCGATGCGCTCGTCCTGACCCGGGCGAACGAGGCGGAGGTCGACGGTGGACCCCGCGGGCCCGCGGACGCGCGCCACGACCTGCTCGATGCTCTGACCCTTCACCGGCGTGCCGTCGACGACGGCGATGCGATCGCCGGGCAGGATCCCGGCCTCCTCGGCCGGGCTGCCCTCGAACACACTGGTGACGATGATCTGATCGCCGCGCTGCTCGACGGTCAGCCCCACGCCCTGGAAACGCCCGTTGGTGCGATCGCGCAGCGCCGCCAGCTCGTCCGGGTCGAGATAGACCGTGAAGGGGTCGTCCAGCGACTCCACCAGCGCGTCGACCGAGGCCTGCTCACCGGCCTCGACGTCGAAGTCGCGGTAGTAGCGATCGCGCAGCACGTCGAGCACCTGGGCGCTGAGGTCCTGCCCGCTGTTGCCGAGCACGACCGATCGAACCCCATCGGGCAGCCTGGTGAGGCCCGTGTCCTGGGGGTGGCCACCCACGAAGATACCGGCCACGAACAGGGCGGCGCCCACGAGGGCCACCGAGACGGCGCGCAGCACGACGCGTCTAGTGAGAGGCTGGGAGGCGGACGGTCACGGCTGCCTTCCGATGATACGCCCGCGCCGGCCGAACCCGCCTCCGGCGGTCACTGCCCGCGCGACCCGGGGAGGCTCGGGCGTGGGTGACGCGATGATCCGGCATGCGGGAACCGAGCGCGGCGAGGACGCAGGCGAGGTTCGTAGTGGAACGACGGGCCGAGGCCGAGGACGAAGCCCGCGCGACGTGTTCTGCGCCGCCGGAGCGCGCGAGAACCCCCGGCCGAGCCTCCTCAGACGCGGAGAAAACGGCGGAGAGTGATGCCGGAGCCGACCGCGCCGACGACCGCGCCGGCGAGGATCAGGATGAGCGCGAGCGAGAAGAAGCTGATCGAGGCCGTGCCGTCGTCGGACAGGCCGCTGTCGGTTGCGTCGGAGAGCGGGTCGACCACGCCGAGCTTGAGCGCCAGCAGCAGCACCACCGCCACGACCGCGCCCGCCAAGCCGCAGAGGACGCCCTCGATGACGTAGGGCCAGCGAATGAACCAGTTGGTGGCGCCCACCAGCTTCATCACCTCCACCTCGCGGCGGCGGGCGAAGATCGACAGGCGAATGGTGTTGCCGATCAGCAGGACGGCCGCGACCAGCAGCAGCAGGGTCAGGCCCAGCATGACCCAGCGCACGATGGTCACCACGTCGAGGAAGCGGTTGGTCGTCTCGGCCTCGAACTCCACGCCGAGCTCCTCGTGCACCGCGGGGTGACCTTCGAGCTGCCCCACGATCTGCGCGTTGTCGGCCGGGTCGACCGGCAAGACCTCGAAGCTGGCGGGCAGGGGGTTGCTCGCGAGCTCGTCCAGCACCGACTCGTCGCGAAGCTGCTCGCGGAGGATGGCCAGCGCGTCGTCCTTGCTGACGTAGCTGAACTCGCGCACGAGGCCCTCGGACTCCAGGCCGACGATGTTGTTCTGCAGGCCCTGGACCTGCTGGACGGTGGCCTCGTCCTTGATGTACACGCTGATGTCCAGCTTGGCCTTCTGGTCGTCGATCGTGGACTGGACGGCCAGGAACGTGGGGATGAAGGCCCCCAGCAGCAGGACGGCGATGAGCACCGTGACCGTGGCGGCCACCGAGATCGCGACGTTGGCGCGGCTCGACCGGATGGCCTCCGCGACGTACACACGCAGCCTCATCGGGCGGGCGACGACCCCACGGGGCCCTCGTCGGCCCGGGCGTAGCGGGCCTGTCGCTGGTCACGCACCAGGCGGCCGTCCTCGAGCGCGATCACCCGCATCTGCATCTTGTCGACCATCTCGCGATCGTGGGTCGCCATGATGACCGTGGTGCCGGTGCGGTTGATGCGGTAGAGCAGCTGCATGATGCCGATCGAGGTCTCGGGGTCCAGGTTGCCCGTGGGCTCGTCGGCGATCAGGAGCCGCGGATGGTTGACGAAGGCTCGCGCCACGGAGACGCGCTGCTGCTCGCCGCCCGAGAGCTCGGTCGGCATGCGCCCGCCCTTCTCGGACAGACCGACCAGGCTGAGGATCTCGGGCACCTTCCGCTTGATGCCCCGCGGGCTCTCGCCGGTGACCTGGAGGGCGTAGGCGACGTTGTCGTAGACCGACCGGCCCGGGAGAAGCTTGTAGTCCTGGAACACGCAGCCGATCGATCGCCGCAGATACGGCACCTTGCTGCGGCGCATGGTGTTCAGGTTGCGGCCCCCCACCGTGATCGTGCCCTCGGTGGGGTCGATCTCCTTGATGAGCAGCCGGATGAAGGTCGACTTGCCCGAGCCGCTCGGCCCCACCAGGAAGACGAACTCGCCGTGCTCGATGTTGAGCGACAGGCGGTCGATGCCGACCGAGTCGGGGCCGTAGATCTTGCGGACCTCGTCGAACACCACCATGGAGCCCTCGCCGGGGCGGAGGATGGTGCGGGCGTCGCGGCCCTCGCCTTCCGCGCCACGGCGGCGCCGGCCCTCACGGCCGCGACGGCGTTCGCGCCTCTCGCGACGGGAGACGTCCTGGGGATCCGCCTCGGGCGGTTGTGGTTGCTCGTTGCTCACAGGCGTGGAGTGTGAGGGTGGCCCCTCGTGGGGCGGACCCGGGTGCGCCGCTGCTCGAACGGTCGGTGCGGCCATGCGGCGGGGGCGGAGGCTACTCGCACCCTCGGACGCGTGTCAATCGAGCCGGTCGTCACCACCTGGCGCATCGTGGCCCTCTTCGCCGCGGCTAGTCGGGGTCCTGCGAACCGACGAGCGCGTCACCGCGCGCTCGTCGCTCCAGCTCCTCACGGACGAAGGGGTCGAGCGCGCCGTCCAGGACGGCGTCGGCGTTGCCCGTCTCGTGTCCGGTGCGCAGATCCTTGACCAGCGTGTAGGGATGGATGACGTACGAGCGGATCTGGCTGCCGAAGCCGATGCTCTTGGTCTCGCCCCGGAGCCGCGCCGCCTCGTCCTCGCGCCGCTCGAGCTCCAGCTGCACCAGTCGGGCGCGCAGCAGCGACATCGCCGTGGCCCGGTTCTGCGTCTGCGAGCGCTCGTTCTGGCACTGGACGACGATCTTGGTGGGAAGGTGGGTGATCCGCACGGCAGAGTCGGTCTTGTTGACGTGCTGCCCACCCGCCCCCGAGGCGCGGTAGGTGTCGATCTTCAGGTCCTTGTCGTTGATCTCCACGTCGACCTCGTCGCTGACCAGCGGCGCCACCTCGACCGCGGCGAACGAGGTCTGGCGCCGGTTCGCGGCATCGAACGGCGACAGCCGCACCAGCCGGTGCACCCCGCGCTCGGCGCTCAGCAGCCCGTAGGCGTTCTCGCCGTGAACCGTCGCGGTCGCGCTCTTGATGCCGGCCTCGGTGCCCTCCTGTACCTCCTTGAGCTCCACCGCGAGGCCCCGCCGCTCGGCCCACCGCCCGTACATCCGCAGCAGCATCTCCGCCCAGTCCTGGGCGTCGGTGCCACCCTCGCCCGCGTGGATGGAGACCACCGCGTCGCCCGCGTCGTGCTCGCCCGAGAACAGGCGGGCCTCCTCGAGTCGGGCGAGCGTGGCGCCCAGCTCGTCGAGGGTCGCCCCCAGGTCGGCCAGGGCGTCGCCGTCGATCAGGTCCGGGTCCTCGCGACCGAGCTCAGCCAGCCCCTCGATGTCGTCGAGGCCCGCGGCCAGCCCGCGGTACTCGGCCAAGCGGTCCCTCAGCCGCGCGTGCTCGGCGCTGACCCCGGCCGCGGCCCGGGCGTCGTCCCAGAACCCGTCCGCGCCCATGAGCCCCTCGAGCTCGGCGACCCGCTCCTCGATCCGAGGGGGGTCAAAGGTAGTCGCCCAGCGCCTCGACCCGGCCCCGAAGGCCGGCGGCGCGCTGAACGACGTCCTCGAGCGATATCGCCGTTGCCTCGCTCATCTCCTACTGAAGCTCGCAACCCGAGCCGGGGCGGTCGTAGCAGTTCTTGAACTTCTTGCCCGAGCCGCAGGGGCAGGGATCGTTGCGACCCGTGCGGTCGATGTCCTCCAGCACGCGCTGCTCGACGACCGCCACGCCGCTCACGGTGCCCTCGGCCTCGCGCTCGGGCTCCCCCTCGACGAAGGCGTCGGGCTCGGCGGCGGCCGCGGCGGTCAGCGAGCCCGTGACGCCCTGCACCGGGTCCTCGGCGTAGGAGTAGTCCACGTCGCTCGCCGCCGGGGCGTCCACCTCATCGGTGGCCGGGCGCGCCTCGATGTTGAACAGGTAGCGCACGTACTCGTGCTTGATGATCTCCATCGTCTCGTCGAACATCGTGTGCCCCTCCAAGCGGTACTCGCCCAGCGGGTCCTTCTGTCCGAGCGCGCGGAGGTGGATGCCCTCGCGCAGGTAGTCCATTGCGTAGAGGTGCTCGCGCCAGTGCTGGTCGACGAGCTGGAGGAGGATCCAGCGCTCGATCTCGCGCAGCGCGGGCTCCCCGTCCTCGCCCTCGCCGAACTCCTTCTCGCGCGCCTCGTAGAGCTCCATGGCCTCGTCTTCGAGCTCGTCCAGAAGCTCCTCGCGCGTGAAGGGGTTCTGGTCGTCGTCCAGCTCGAGGTCCTCCGGGCCGAAGCGCAGCGGGATGTACCCATGGAGGGTCTGGAAGAGGGCGTCGAGATCCCAGTCGGCCGGCAGGGTGCCATCGATCTCGAACTGGTCGACGTGGTGCACCAGCAGCTCCGCGATCCAGTCGCGCGAGCGCTCGCCGAGGTCCTCCCCCTCCAGAACCGCGCGGCGGTGCTCGTAGATGATCGAGCGCTGCTTGTTCAGCACGTCGTCGTACTCGAGCACGCGCTTTCTGATGTTGAAGTTCTGCTCCTCGACCTTCTTCTGCGCGCCCTCCACCTGCTTGGTGAGCATTTTCGAGTCGAGCGGCATGTCGTCCTCGGGGCCCAGCCGATCGAGGATCTTGTAAATGCGGTCGCCGGCGAAGATCCGGATCAGATCGTCGTCGGCCGACATGTAGAACCGCGAGTGACCGGGGTCGCCCTGGCGACCCGAGCGGCCGCGGAGCTGGTTGTCGATGCGCCGCGACTCGTGGCGCTCGGTGCCGATCACGTACAGGCCGCCGAGCTCCGCGACGCCCTCGCCCAGCTTGATGTCGACACCGCGGCCGGCCATGTTGGTCGCGATCGTCACCGCGCCCCGCTGCCCGGCGTCGGCGATGACCTCGGCCTCCTGCTCGTGCTGCTTGGCGTTCAGCACGGCGTGCTTGATGCCCCGCTTCGTGAACATGCCGCTGAGCATCTCGGAAACCTCGACGGAGGCGGTGCCCACCAGGACGGGCTGGCCGTTCTCGTGGGCCTCGGCGACGTCCTCGACGACGGCGCGGTACTTCGACTCCCTGGTCTTGTAGATGAGGTCGTTGTCGTCGATGCGGACCATGTCCCGGTGGGTCGGCACGCTGACGACATCGGCCTCGTAGATCTTCTGGAACTCGTTCGCCTCGGTGGAGGCGGTGCCGGTCATCCCCGAAAGCTTGTCGTAGAGGCGGAAGAAGTTCTGGAGCGTGATGGTCGCGAGCGTCTGGTTCTCCTCGCGGATCGCCAGCCCCTCCTTGGCCTCGATCGCCTGATGGAGACCCTCGGAGTAGCGCCGCCCCTCGAGCACGCGCCCCGTGAACTCGTCGACGATCAGCACCTCGCCGTCGCGGACGATGTACTCCTTGTCCTTGCGGTAGAGCGTCTCGGCCTTGAGCGACTGGATGAGGTGGTTGACGAGGTTGGCGTGGACGTCGAGGTACAGGTTCTCGATCCCGAGCGCCTTCTCGATCTTGTCGACGCCGCTCTCGGTGGGGGCCGCCGTGCGCTGCTTCTCGTCGATCTCGTAGTCCTCGCCCTTCTTGAGGGTGGGCACGACGCGCGCGAAGCGGTAATAGGTGTCGGCCGCGGCCTCGGGCACGCCCGAGATGATGAGCGGGGTCCGCGCCTCGTCGATGAGGATGGAGTCGACCTCGTCCACGATGCAGAAGTTGTGGCCCCGCTGCACACAGTCGTCGAGCCGCACCGCCATGTTGTCACGCAGGTAGTCGAAGCCGAACTCGCTGTTGGTGCCGTAGGTGACGTCGGCCCTGTACTGCTCGCGGCGCTCGGCCTCGGGCATCATCGCCTGGATGACCCCGACCGAGATCCCGAGAGCCTCGTAGATCGGGCGCATCCAGTCGGCGTCACGACGGGCGAGGTAGTCGTTCACCGTCACCACGTGCACGCCCTTGCCCGACAGCGCGTTGAGGTAGACCGCCGGAACGGCGGCGAGCGTCTTGCCCTCGCCGGTCTTCATCTCGGCGATCCGGCCACGGTGAAGCACCATGGCGCCGACCAGCTGCACGTCGTAGTTGCGCATCTCCATGACGCGCTTGCTGACCTCGCGGACCATCGCGAAGGCCTCCGGCAGCACGTCGTCCAGCGACTTCCCGTCGGCCACCTCGGCGCGCAGCTCCTCGGTCCGCTCCGCGAACCACGACAGCTCCTGCCGCTCCATCTCCGGCTCGAGGTCGCCGATCCGCGTCGCCTCCTTCAGAAGCGACTTCATGAACTTGCCCTCGCCGGCGCGCAGGACCTTGTTGATGAGGTCAGTGCTCAACGGCCACCTTTTCTTCCAGCTCTCTCGGGCACGCTCGGGGCGAGCGCCACGGAGGTCGATCGTAGCGCAGCCTCCGCCCCGCCCGACCCACGCGAGGCACGTTCCGGGCGGCTACTCCTGGGGGACGATCAAGCCGAAGTCCCCGTCGCGCCGCCGGTAGACGACGTTGACCTCGCCGGTGCGCTCGTTCCGGAACACGAAGAAGTCGTGCTCCACCAGGTCCATGTGGTGCGCCGCGTCCTGCGGATCCATCGGCTGCAGCACGAAGCGCTTCTCCTTCACCAGCCGCGGCTCGCGCTCCTCGTCCAGCCCGGACGGCCCGCGCTCGTCCCGCGCCTGCTCCGCGGCGGCCGCCTCGCGGACCTCGGCGGTCTCGGTGCGGGCGCGCTCGCCGCGACGCCGGTCGCGCCGCCGGTCGCGGTGCTTTCGCGCCTGCCGCTCGAGCCGGTGGGTCGCGTTGTCGATCGCCGCGTACATGTCGTCGGAGCTCTGGCGCACTCTGAGCACCGGCCCGGTCGAGCGCACGGTGATCTCGGCGATCTGCGAGTCCTCGATCTTCGGGTTCCGCTCGACCGCCAGCTCGAGCTCGATGCGCGTGGACTCATCGTCCGGCAGCACCTTCGCGATGTTCCCGATCCTGCGCTCCGCGTGGTCGTAGAGCGCGTCGGTGACGGCGAGATTGCGGCCCTTCACCTGGAGCTTCATCGGAGCCTCCTCGGGATCCTCGGTGGACGGACCCATCGTAGGCCGCGAGGGGTGGGATCGGTAGCCGGCTGTCCAGGACACGTGCCACGCAAACAGCCGACACCCGTCGCGAGCCCGCCGCCCGCAACGCCCGCGCGCAGGAGGCCAGCGTGGCCCCGGTCGTGTGGACGTCGTCGACCAGGACCGCATGGAGGGGCACGGCGTCCCCGTCGCGGGCGGAGAAGGCCGCCGCCACCTGCCGCCGGCGGGCGGTGCGCGATGCGCCCCGCTGGGGCGCGACGTCTCGGTCCCGCGAGAGCACGTCGGCCATCGGCAGCCGCCAGCGCGCCGCGAGCGGCCGCGCGATCTCGCGCGCCTGGTTGAAGCCGCGGGCGCGGCGGCGCGCCGACGAGATGGGGACCGGCACCAGCCGGGCGCCCGGAGCCGGCGGAGCGC
>JARFPS010000013.1 GCA_029288175.1 Miltoncostaea sp.
GACCTGGACGCCTCCGACGCGGAAGCCGACGCCCGGCTCCACGAAGGTCACGAAGCCCTCGATCTCGGTCTCGTCGTTGTCCATCGCGTCGTCGAGCCCGAGGGGGTCGACGAGGACGGCCTCGAGGACGCTGCCGGACTCGGCTGCCTGACCACGCACGCGCACGAGCTCGTCGTTCACCGGATCGCCACTCGGCAGCTTGCTCACGTCGGCATTGCGGTGATCGATGTCCTGCGTGCCGATGCGGAAGGTGTCGCCCTCCGCGTCCACGTCCGTTGCGATGCCGACCAGGCGGAGTTCGTCGAGGCTGTCCTCGCGTTCGATGCGTGTGGCACGGACGCGACCGGGCCCTCGCACGAACCCCCAGACCTCGAGCAGGTCGCCCAGACGAAGGCCGTCGGCGGAAGCCGGCTCGATGCCCGCGCCGTACGTCGTGCGTTCGTCGATCTCGACCAGCTGGCCCTGCACGGTCAGGACGCTGGCGCCGGGCCGCGCCTCGAGGGTGCCCTTGATCACGTCTTCGATCGTGATGGTCTCGGCAACGCCGCGATCTCCATCGATGACGCCCTCGATCAGCGCGACGTGCCCCGCGCGGATCTCCGCCGTGGTCGCAGCGCGCCCACCGATCCGCACCGTGGCGCCGGCCGTGGTGAAGGTCGTACCTCCGACGCTCAGGCCACGCGGCCCCGTGCCGACGTCACCGAAGGTCGCGCCCGGCTTGCCGGTGCCGCCGATGCCGACCCCAACGGACGGTCCGCCACCCCCACCGCACGCGGCGAGTGCGCATGCAAGGGGTACGAGCAGCGCGTAGCGCTTCCAGCCTGCAGCGATCATGCGGGATCCTCCTCTGTGAGGTCCGCGGCCCGGATGTAGTACATCCCGATCGCGGCCCCTTCCGGACGGTCCTTCGTCCAGCGAATCGTGTCGTTCGCGCCATGGCGGGCCAGGTACGCCTCGAGCATGGCGAGCAGCTCGCGGCCTTCGGGGCCCGTGAACTGGGGCGCGGAGAGGAATCCGAGAAGCGTCGACTGCGTCATGCGGCCTCCTCGTCCGAGGGTTCCTCGAAGTAATAGATGCCGATGCCGGCACGCCCCCCACCGGGGCCGTCCAGCTCCGGGTGATCGTCCAGATCGTGCTCGGCCATCCACGCCGCAAGCTGCTCCAGCAACGCCTGGCCCTTCTCCGCCGTGAGTGCACGGAGCTTGGGAAGGGCCGGCACGGAGAGGTTGTCTCCGAACACCTTGCGCTGGTACCACGCATCGTCCGGCGCGGCATCGAGGTTGCGACGGATCGTGGAGACCAGGCCGGCGACATCGGTGCCGAGGATCTGGAGTTTCTCGGCCTCGCCGCGGCGCGGGAGGTAGCCGCGCTCGACGAGGCGGACGGCGCCGTCCTCCGCCACCTGGACGGTGCCGGCGCGCTGGAGCTCGTCGAGCATCGCCCGGGGAGGCACGTCTCCGCTGTACTCCTTCACGAGTGCGGTGAAGTCGTCGCCGCCGCCATCGAAAGGCAGCACGCGCGGCGCACCGTCCTCGAGGAAGCGCTCGTCACGCAGCCAACCGGCCACGACGCGCGACGCCCGGCTGTAGCGCGCGGCCGTCTCGGCAGCCGGCGGCGCCGGCAGGGCACGCAGACGACCGATCTCCTTGCGCGTGAGGCCGGTGCGAACCGCCATGCGCGACGTCGTGACCTTGCGTCCGGCGACGCCTCCCTCCCGCTCGGCCACACGCACGTAGACACGCTTGGCGACCTCGGCGAAGGCGCGGTGGGGCATGCCGCCCCGCAGCATGACCTCGACGAGCGGCTCCAGGAGCCGGTCGAGGGCGCTGGCGAGGGCGGCTGTGTCCTGCATGGGGGCTCCAGGCTCCGGGTTCGCTAGGCGTCGTCGTCGGAGCCGTCCGAGTCATCCTCGGCGTCGTCCGCATCGTCGTCGTCCGCATCGTCGTCGTCCGCGTCATCGTCGTCCGCGTCATCGTCGTCGGACTCATCCGGGCGGTCATCGTCCGCCGGGAAGTCCGGCATCGACGGCAGCGTGATCTGCAACAGGACCGCACCGGTGTCGGCGTCACGGACTTGCACCTCGTAGCCCAGGAGGTCGACGACGCTGGGAACCCCGAACGGAAGCCGCTGACCGTCTCGCGTCTCCCGCTCCCACTCCGCCTCGCCGAGCACGTCCACGGTGCGGGTGCCGAGATCATCCTCGGCTCCCGAGAGATCGATCACGACAGCGCGCAACACCCGGCCGGGGGTCGCGTACTCCACCTCGACCTCGAAGGACTCGCCACGCGGGTCGATCTCGAGCTCGACCTCGCCCTCCATGTCGCGATCATCCGCGCCGGGGCCGCGGCGCATGTCGATCTCGAGCTCCCGCTCGCCGTCGGTTCCGTTCGCATCGCGCCGCGCGATGTCGACCCGCTCGATGCGATCGTCGCGGATGCGGATGCGCACATCGATGCGCTCGCCGTCACGAACGTCGCGAATGCGCACGCAGCGCGCCTCGCCCTCGACGCTGTCATCCGCGTCGTCGCCCGATGCGTCGTCGGTCGGCCCCGGCACCTCGGAGCCGTCGTCGAGTTCGACGGTCACGTCACCGGCGGCGCCCGCGCGGAACACGAACGAGCCATCGGCGCTGCTGACGACCTGCTCGCCGGTCTCGCGCAGTCGCAGCGCGACACCGCTCACGTCGCTCGTGCTGCCGTCGACGGCCGTGACCCCCCCGGACAGGAGCGCAGGTGCGGCAGCGCCGCCCACCGGGCTGCCGCCGCCACCACCGCAGGCGGCGAGGAGTAGAAGCAGGGAAAGGGAAGCGGGCAACCAGGGAACTGCACTGCGCATGGCATGGGTCCTCGTTCGGGGTGTCGGGGGGTACGGAGCGCCACGGGCGCGCCTGACGCAGACCACCCTAGCACACTATTGGGAAAAAAATCCCAAAACTGTGCACTCGAGGACCCAGGACCCGATCCCCGGCGCCCCGGGCCGCCCGCAGCGCGGGCCTGGGGTGGTGAGACGCCCTGCAGGGCCTGGGGGCCTGGGGGCCTGGGGACTGACCGCGGGCTTGCGCGCGCTCCCCGCACCGACAGCGAAGGCGCCGGGCGCCCGCCTCAGAGACGGAACTCGTGCGGATCGCGTAGCAGGATCACGCCGAACGCCCCCACCGGCTCGTAGCCGAGGCCGTAGTAGCAGCGCCGGGCCGGCGTGTTGTCCTCCGCCGTGAAAAGGATCGAGCGCGTGGCGCCTTCCGCGCGTGCATCGAGCAGCGACTGCGCCACGACGCAGCCAGCGTAGCCCTTGGCGCGCTGCTCAGGCGGCGTGTAGACGCCTCCCACCTGCACCGCGCGATCGGTCGTCGCGTTGAAGCGCGTCTTGGAAACCGGCTCGTCCCCCGCGTGCGCGATCCAGACGGTGCGCTCCGTCATGCCCGCGCGCAGGCTTTCCTCGATCCGGGCCTCGAGGGCGGGCCCGGGCTCGGCGTTCACGGCCTCGATGTTGTAGTCCCGGGCCCACGGAAGCAGCACGTCCCAGTCGTCGTCGGTGGCGCGCCGCGCCGTGACCTCGCCCCGCGCCAGCGCGGGCGGGATGCGCAGGTCCTCGAGGTCCATCGCGTACAGCACCTCGGCGGAGTCGAGGTTCGCGGGCGCCTCGTCCAGGGCGAGGTAGCTGCGGGCGGCGAGGGCCTGGTCGAGGGGGCCGATGAAGCCCTCGACGGCACGTCCGCGCGCCTTGAGCACCGCATCGATCCCGTCGATCAGGCCGACCTGGCTCTCGAGCATGAGCATGCCGTTCCAGCAGTGCGCCACGGCGCCGACGAGGGCACCGTCCTCGTAGACGCCGGCGTAGGTGGCCTGGCGTCGCTCCCCGTGGTCCTCGATGCCGGCGGCCGCGAGGTTGCCCTGCATGAACATGGTCGTGTCGACACGCGTGTGCAGGAACGCGAGGAGTTCCTCCTCGTCGCCGGGTCCCAGGATTCGCACCGTCGTCATCGCTCACGCCTCCGGGCTTCCACGATACGGTCTGCGCATGCTCGAACAGCAGGTCGCCTTCGATTGCCGCACCGAGATCGTGGAACTGCACCGCTTCTTCACGGAGTGGTTCAACGGCGTGCTCCCGGACACGGACGCCACGTGGTCTGCCCTCGAGAACGGGCTCGCCCCGAACTTCGTGTTGGTCACGCCGTACGGCACGGTGCTCGAGCGCGATCCGTTGCTCGCGAGCCTGCGCCCCATGAACGGGCAGCACGGCCCGGAGGCCGGCTTCAAGATCGGCATCCGCAACTTCGAGTGCCGCCACATCGACGAGCACAGCGTCATCGTCACCTACGAGGAGTGGCAGACGCTCGAGGGCAAGGAGACCGGACGCATCAGCACCGCGGTCTTCGAGCGCAACCCCGGCATGCCCAACCGCGTTCGCTGGCTCAGCGTCCACGAGACGTGGCTTCCGTCAGCCGAGGCGTAGCGCCTCCACGTCCTCGCGCGCCTTCGGGATGTCCGCGGTGAGGACGTCGGCGCCGTCCTCCGTGACGAGCACGTCGTCCTCGATGCGGAAGCCGCCGAAGTCGAGCATCGCGTCCACGCGATCCCAGGCCACGTGGTCGTGGTGCTTGTGGCGCAGCTCGGGGTCCTCGAGCAGGGCGCGCACGAAGTAGACGCCCGGCTCGATCGTGACGACGTTGCCGGGCTCGAGGGCCAGGTCGATGCGCAGGTACTTCAAGCCCGGACGATCGCTGCGCTCGCGGTCCGCCGGCCAGCCGCCGACGTCGTGCGTCGCGAGGCCGATGAGATGCCCCAGGCCATGCGGGAAGAACAGCGCGTGGGCGTCCTGGTCGACGAGATCGTCGGCCGTGCCCTTCAGCAGCCCGAAGTCCACCAGCCCCTGCGCGATGCCGCGCGAGGCCGCCATGTGGAGGTCCTTGTACTCGACGCCCGCACGCACGCCGGCGATCGCCGCCAGCTGCACCTCGAGCAGCATGTCGTAGAGATCCCGCTGTTCGGGCGTGAACGCCTCCGCGACGGGCCACGTGCGCGTGACGTCGCAGTCGTAGCCCTCGACCTCCGCGCCGGCGTCGACGAGCACGAGGTCCCCGTCGGCCAGGGGACGGGCGCCGGGGGACGCATGCAGGA
>JARFPS010000115.1 GCA_029288175.1 Miltoncostaea sp.
CGGCGGGGCCGACGGGAGCTTCGTGGCCGTCGTGCAGCCCACCGAGACCAGCCGATACCGGGCGCGGTGGCTCGGCGCGGCGCGGGCGGGAGGCGAACGGGTGAGCCGGCCCTTCACGGTCAGGGTGGCCCGATGACCACCGCCCCGGGTCAGCCGCCCGAGCAGAACCGGCCCGCCGTCGAGCAGGACGCCGCCCGTCCCGTGCGCCGCGACCGGCGCTTCTCGCCGCTGCTGGCCGGCCCCGCGGGCGCCCAGGCCCTTCGCCGCGCCGCGTCGGTGCTGATCCTTCTGCTCATCGACGTCACCGCCGTCTTCGTCGGCATCTACGCCGCACTGGCGGGCAAGCTCGTGTTGCAGGGCCAGCCGGTCGACTCGGCCGCCATCTGGACGGTGGAGCAGAAGGCCCTGCCGCTCGCGGCGGCCACCATGATCCTGATCTTCGCCTGGAACCGCCTGTACGCCGCTCGCGAGGAGCGCCCCGGCGCGGCCCGCATCCTCAGCTCCACCACGCTGGCCACGGCCGTCGTGCTCGTGGTCACGCTCATCGCCGGCTGGCGTTTCGACAGCTACTACATCTTCTGGTCGTCCTGGCTGATCACCACCGTCCTGGTCGTGGCGCTCCGCGCCAGCTACGGCAGCATCACGGCCGTGGGGCTCGACGCGATGCGGTTCGAGCGTCGCGCCCTGCTGGTGGGCGAGGAGAGCCTGGTCAACACGGTGGCCGAAGGCCTCGAGCACTCCGAGAGCCGCCGGGGCGTGCCCTACCGGGTGGTGGGCCGGCGCGTGCTGGCGCCCGGCGTGGGCCGAGAGGACGCCGTGGGGCTGTCCGGCGAGCTGCGGAGGGCGCTCAACCCCGACCAAGTCGACGAGGTCATCCTGACGGGGTCGGTCAGCGACAGTGAGGCCATCCTCGATCTGCTGGACGTCTGCCGCAAGCGCGGCCTGCCCGTGCGCCTGGCGCCCACCACCGCTCAGCTCCTGAGCCACTCCCTGCGCGCGGTGCCCGCGCCCGGGCTGCCGCTGTTCGAGCTGCGCCCGCCGGTGCTCAGCGGCGCGGCGTTCCTCGGCAAGCGCGCCTTCGACCTGGTCGTGGGCTCGGCGATCCTGCTGCTGGTCTCACCCCTGTTGGCGCTGTCGGCGCTCGCCATCAAGCTCGAGGACCGCGGACCGGTCATCCACCGCAGCCGCCGCGTCGGTGTCGAGGAATCCGGCTTCACGTGCTTCAAGTTCCGCTCGATGTCGGTGGACGCCGAGTCGCGTCAGGCCGAGCTCGAGAGGCGCAACCAGGCCGACGGGCCCCTGTTCAAGATCCGCGAGGACCCACGCGTGACGCGCGTGGGGGCGGTGCTGCGGCGGTTCAGCATCGACGAGCTGCCCCAGCTCATCAACGTCCTGCGCGGCGAGATGTCGTTGGTGGGGCCACGCCCGCTGCCCGAGCGCGACTACGAACTGCTGGACGACATGCACAAGAAGCGCTACCTGGTGCTTCCGGGCATGACCGGCCTGTGGCAGGTGAGCGGCCGCTCCGACCTGAGCTTCGACGAGCTCATCCGGCTCGACTTCTACTACATCGAGTACTGGTCGATCTGGCTCGATCTGACGATCATCGCGCGCACCCTGCCGGTGGTGCTCTCCCGGAAGGGCGCGTATTGAGCACCTCTCCCGACCCCGACCGGCTGTTGCGCGAGCTGCGCGCCGAGGCCGGTGAGCCTCCGCTGCCCCCGTTGCGGCTGGCCGACGCCACGCCCTCGGATCGTCCCGGGGTCGTCGGCCGGGCCGTCGGCGCCGCCCGGCGGGCGGTTCTGCGGCTCATCGCCCCGTCGCTCGGCGACCTGCTGACCCAGCTGGAGCGCGACCGGCATCGGCAGCGCGGCGAGATCGAGCGCCTGGCGGCGCGAGTGGAGGCGCTGGAGGCCGAGCGGGCCGACGAGCGGGCGTGAGCGTCGCCTTCGTCGTCCAGCGCTACGGCGCGGACGTCGCCGGTGGCGCCGAGGCGCTGTGCCGTCAGACCGCCCGGGCGCTCGTCGCCCGGGGCCGGGAGGTGACCGTGTACACCACGACCGCCCGCGACTACCTGCGCTGGGAGCCGCATTTCGCCGCTGGCGAGGCCGACGAGGACGGCGTGCGGGTACGCCGGTTCGACGCCGAGCCCGGTCGACCGGAGGTCTCCGCTCCGCTGCTGCGGCAGCTGACCACGGTCGGCGGCGACGCCGACGCCGAGCGCGCCTGGGCGCTGGCGCAGGGGCCGGTCTCGCGTGCTCTCCTCGCCGCGCTGGCCGAGGACCGCGCTCGGCACGGCGCTGTGGCGCTGTGGACCTACCTGTACGCCACCACGCAGATGGCCATGCCGCTGGTGGCCGACCGGTCCGTCCTGGTCCCCCTCGCCCACAGCGAGCCCATGTTCCGCTTCGGGCTGACGCGCGGGCTGGTGCGCATGGCGACGGCGCTGGCCTTCCTCACGCCGGAGGAGCGCCGTCTGGTCGACGACATGCACGGCATCGGCGGGCGACCGTCGGCCGTGGTCGGGGCGGGCATCGAGCCGGGGCCCGAGGGCGACGCCTCACGGGCGCACACCCGTCGTGAACTGCCGGCGCGTTTCGTCCTGTACGTCGGTCGGGTGGACGGTGCCAAGGGCATCGACGCGCTGGTCCGGGCGCACGGCGCGTACCGCGCGGCCGGCGGCCCGTTGGGGCTGGTGCTTGCGGGCAGGGCGGCCGGACGGCTTCAGCTGCCGGAGTGGGTGGTCACCACCGGGTTCGTCGACGATGCCGAGCGGGCCGATCTGCTCGCGGCGAGCGAGGCCGTGGTGCTGCCGTCACCGCACGAGTCGCTGTCGCTGGTGGCGCTCGAGGCGTGGGGGGCCGGCCGCCCCACCCAAGCCCCCCAGAGGGGGGGCGTCCAGGCGGGCCACACAGCCCGCGCCCGGGGTGGCCAGCAAAACGACGAAGCCCACACCGATAAACCACAGCACACGCGGCGGGCCACCCCTACGGACCAGGCCGGGCTGCGGGGCCGCCCCGGCCGGCCCGGCGGGTAGGGGTGGG
>JARFPS010000167.1 GCA_029288175.1 Miltoncostaea sp.
GGGCGCGGCTGGTCCTCGTGCTGCACTCCGGCACCACGGAGGCCCTGAACCGCGCGGTGGCGCGCGCGACGGCGCTACCCGACGTGCGCGACGAGCCCGTGGTCTTGAGGGTTCTCGGCTCCGGCGGCGGCGAATGAGCACCACTCCGCTCATCGAGCGCTACCGCGAGTTCCTGCCGGTGAGCGACTCCACGCCGATCGTGAGCCTGGGCGAGGGCGGCACGCCCCTGGTCGAGTTGCCGCGGCTGTCGGATCGCGCGGGCGTCCGCATGCTCGCCAAGGTCGAGGGCGCCAACCCCACCGGCAGCTTCAAGGACCGGGGCATGACGATGGCCGTCTCCAAGGCCGTCGAAGAGGGCGCCGAGGCGGTCATCTGCGCCTCCACCGGAAACACCTCCGCATCGGCGGCCGCCTACGCCGCGCGGGCCGGGCTGAAGGTCGCGGTGGTCATCCCGGAGGGGCGGATCGCCGCCGGCAAGTTGGCGCAGGCCATGGTGCACGGCGCCAAGGTGCTCGCGCTGGACGGCGGTTTCGACGCCGCCCTCGACATCGTCCGCGAGGTCGTTGAAAGCCACAACGTCGCGCTGGTGAACTCGCTCAACGAATACCGCATCGACGGCCAGCGCACCGGGGCGTACGAGATCTGCGACGTGCTGGGTGACGCGCCCGACGTGCTGGCGATTCCCGTGGGCAACGCGGGCAACGTCAGTTCCTACTCCCTCGGGTTCGCGGGCTATCGCGACGCCGGGCGGTCCACCCGCGTGCCGGTTCTGTTCGGCTTCCAGGCCGAGGGGGCGGCGCCGCTGGTGCTGGGGCGCCCCGTCAACGACCCCGAGACGGTGGCCACCGCCATCCGCATCGGCCGCCCCGCCCGCGGAGAGCAGGCACTGGGCGCCATGGTCGACTCCGGGGGCGCGGTCGCCGCGATCAGCGACCGGGACATCCTGGAGGCCTATCGCCTGCTGGCCACCCAGGAGGGCGTGTTCTGCGAGCCGGCCTCGGCGGCGTCCGTCGCGGGCGTCCTGCGGCGGGCGGCCGACGGCGACATCGCGCCCGGCAGCACGGTGGTCTGCGTCCTCACCGGCCACGGCCTGAAGGATCCCGATATGGCCATCAACCGCAGTCCGGCGGTGCAGCAGCTGCCCGCCGAGCTCCGCGCCGTCGAGGAGGCCCTCTTTGGCTGAACCGCTCACCGTCAGCGCCCCGGCCACCTCGGCCAACCTCGGCCCGTGCTTCGACGCGCTGGGCGTCGCGCTGGACCTGACCAACGTGGTCACCATCACGCCGCGCCCCGGACCGATCGAGGTCACGGTGGAGGGGGAGGGGGCCGACGAGCTGCCCACCGGGCCGGACAACCTGGTGTGGCGCGCGCTCGCCGAAGGCCTTGGTCCCGAACCCGAGGGCTACGCAATCCACTGCCGCAACCGCATTCCGCTGGGTCGCGGCCTGGGGTCGTCGGCGGCGACGGTCTGCGCGGGGCTGGCGGCGGCCAACGCCATCGGCGGCCTTCGCTGGTCGCCCGACGACCTGCTCGAGCGGGCCGTGCGCATCGAGGGACACGCCGACAACGCCGCCGCCTGCCTCAACGGGGGCCTGGTGGCCGTCACCCACCAGGGCGCCTGCCGCCCGATCCCCGTCCCGGAGGACCTGGCCTTCGTCACCGTGGTCCCCTCGGGCCGTGTGGGCACCACCGAGGCCCGCGCCGCGCTGCCGGGCCAGATCCCCATCAGAGACGCCGTCTACACGCTCGGGAACGCGGTGCAGCTGGTCCTGACGCTGATCGAGGGCGACCTCGACCGTCTCCCCGACGTGCTGGTCGATCATCTGCACGAGCCCTATCGCGGCCGGCTGGTGCCGGGGATCGAGGGTCTGCGCGGCTTGGTGGGATCTCATGGGTGCCTGGGCGCCACCATCTCGGGCTCGGGGCCCTCGACGCTGTTGTGGTCGCGGGTCGACGACGCCGAGGCCGTGGCGGACGCCGCGCGCGAGGCGCTGGCTGCCGAGGACGTGTCCGCCGAGGTGTCGTGTCGCCGCCCGGTGGCCCTGGGAGTGCGGGCGCGATGGGGTGGATCGCCCCCCGAAGCCCGCCTGGCCCGCGCCGTCGGGTGATCTGGCGCCACGCCCGCGGGGCCCTGGACTGCGGTCGCGGGCACCTGGTGGGAATCGTCAACGCGACGCCCGACTCGTTCACCGACGAGGGGCGCCACTTCGGCACGGAGCGCTCGGTGGCGCACGGGCGGGCTCTGGCCGAGGCGGGGGCGTCGGTCGTCGAGGTGGGCGGCGAGTCGCTTCGGTTCTCGCGACGGCTCGATCCCGCCGAGGAGATCGAGCGCGTGGAACCGGTGGTGCGCCGGCTGGCGCGCGAGCTGCCCGTGCCGGTGGCGATCGACACCTTCAAGGCGCCGGTGGCCGAGGCCGCCCTCGCCGCGGGGGCGGCGATCGTCAACGACCCCTCGGGCCTGCGCGATCCCGCGATGGTGCGCGCGGTGGCCGCCTCGGACGCGGGCCTGGTCCTCACCCACTACTTCGGCACGCCGAAGATCCGCCCGCGGAGCTTTCCGGAGATCGACGTTCCCTCGGCGGTGGCGGACTGGTCGCGCGATGCGATCGCGCGGGCGGTCGAGACGGGCATCGACGCCGAGCGGATCGCCCTCGATCCGGGGGTGGGGCTGGGCAAGTCGCCCGAGCAGGACCTCGATCTCCTGGTTCGGATCGACGAGGTCGTGCAGATCGGCCGGCCGGTATTCGTGCCGATCTCGAACAAGAAGGTCATCGGCGCCGCGACCGGCGCCGAGGCGAAGGACCGCCTGGCGGGGACGGCGGCCGGGGTGGTCTGGTGCCGCCAGCGCGGAGCGGTGCTGTTCCGGGTTCACGAGGTGGCCTTCCTCAAGCAGGCGCTCGACATGACCGAGGCGTTGATGGACGGCCGGCCACGCCGATGGCACGACGTGGTCAAGTAGGCGGTCGTCGCGGGGGGCGGTGCTAGCCTCGCGGGCCGTGACAGGCGAACGGGAGCGATATGGCTGACGAGGCGACGAACGGCCACCGGCACGATCCGGCGGCGGTCGATTTCCTGAAGGTCACCGAGCAGGCCGCGCTGGCCTCGGCCCGGTGGCTGGGGCGCGGCGACAACAACGCCGCCGACCAGGCCGCGGTCGACGCGATGCGGAGCACGTTCTCGGAGATGCCGATCACCGGCACGGTGGTCATCGGCGAGGGGCAGAAGGACGAGGCCCCCGAGCTGTACGTGGGCGAGGTGCTGGGCGACGGCGGCATGGAGTGCGAGATCGCGGTCGACCCGCTCGAGGGCACCGACCTGGTCGCCCGGGGCGATAGCGGCGCCGTCGCCATCTGCGCGGTCGGCCGGCCCGGGGGCATCATGCCCGCGCCCGACATCTACATGCAGAAGCTCTGCGTCGGGCCCACAGCGCGCGGGCGGGTGGACATCGAGGCACCCATCGAGGACACGCTCGACGTGGTGGCCCGCTGCTACGGGCGCCGGTTGCGTGATCTGACCGTCATCGTCCTCGACCGGCCGCGTCACGAGGAGCTCATCGGCCAGATCCGCGAGGCGGGCGCGCGCATCACGCTGATCGCCGACGGCGACATCACGGCGTCCATGTCGGCCGCGGTCCGCGGCACCGGAGACCACCTCTACGTCGGCATCGGGGGCTCGACCGAGGGTGTCATCACGGCCGCCGTCATGGAGTGCCTCGGCGGCGAGATCCAGGCCAAGATGTGGCCGCGCAACGATGCCGAGCTTGACATGATGAAGGAGTTCGACATGGGCTCGCCGGACCGCGTGATGACGACGCGCGACCTGGCGCCCGACCCGCTCTACGTGATCGCCACGGGCGTCACCGACGGCAACCTCCTGAAGGGCGTGAGGTATTTCGCCGACGGCGCACGCACGCACAGCATCGTGATGGATCTCGTGTCCAACACGGTACGATTCGTGGACACCGTGCACATCCTGAGCCGCACGCTGATCCGCGAGGTGCGCCTGTGAGCGACGATCCCGAGTTTCCCTTTCCGTTCGCCTTCGGCGAAGGCGCGGGCGACGAGTTCAAGGAGCGCCTGAAGGAACTGATGCGCGCACAGCGCGACGCCTTTGAGGAAATGCAGTCCGAGTCCGGAGGCCAGGTGGCCGCCGTCGATCGGTGGCAGATCATCCAGCAGGCGGTGACGCTGGCCTCGGCCGGTCTCACGGCGCTGGAGCCTCGGGCCACGCCCGACGAGGCCGCGGACGCCATGGGAATGCTCTTCGCGCGCTCCATGGCGGCGCTCTCCGGGGCTCTTCGGCCCGAGCCGTAGGTCGCCCGGGCGCCTCCGGGCGCCTACCTCGGCGCGACCGCCCGCCCGTCGGCCAGCTCGGAGCGCAGCTGCTCGAGCTCGGCCCGCACGGCGCCGAGCTCGCGGCGGGTCGCCCGCCATCCGGCCGCGACCACCTCGAGCAGGCACTCCAGGTCCTCGATCGCGGCGCCGCGATCGGCCGCGAGCAGCTCCTCCACCACCCCGGCGAGATCGTCTGCCGAGATCGGATCCGGTCGCGCCCGTAGCTCGGCCGTCTCGATCTCCAACCGCCGAAGGCGGTCCAGAACGTCGCGCGGGTGACCCGGGTCCAGCGTCTCCGTCACGGTGTCAGCGTATGTCGGGGCTCGGACGACGTGCCGGGGGCACGATGGCGCCATGGCCCGGTTTCGCATCGATCGCCTCGCTCCGGACGCGGCCCCGCTCGAGGTCGGTGGCCGACTCCTCATCGAGCGCTGCCACTTGGCCCGTACCCCGATCGCCCGGGCGGCCGGCCTCCTGCTGACGTCCGACCTCGGGCCCGGCGAGGCGCTCTGGATCCCGCGCTGCCGCGCGGTCCACACCCTCGGGATGCGGAGCCCGATCGCCTGCGCGTTCCTCGACGGCCGCGGCGTCGTGCTCCGCGTGATCGACCGGCTCGACCCGTGGCGCTGGGCGTTCCAGTCCGGTGCCCGGGCGGTGGTGGAGGCCCTGCCGGGCTCGTTCGACGCGCTGGCGCCGGGTCGCCGGGTCAGGCGGGGATCGTCGCCTGGGCGTCGGCGTCGCGCGGCCACACGGTGAGCTCGTCCGTGTGGATCCCGTTCGTCCGAGCGCCGCGCAGGTTGGCGCCGCTCAGGTTCGTCTCGCCCACGTCGGCGCGGGCCAGATCGGCGTCCGACAGGTCGGCGCCCTCGGTCTGTGATCCCGCCAGCTCCCCCTCGATCAGGCGGCTACGAACGAGGCGAGTGCGGCACAGGCCCGGGGCGCGCAGGTCGGCCCGCGTCAGTTCGGCCCGCGTCTGGTCGGCCCAGGTGGCGTCCACGCCGCGCATCGACGCCTCGGCCAGCTTAGCCTCGCTCAGGTCGGCTCCGGCGAGGG
>JARFPS010000201.1 GCA_029288175.1 Miltoncostaea sp.
CCTCGGCCACGTCCTCGGCCGCGTCCGGTCGGCCCACGTCGCGGCCCGCCCGGGCCATGGCCTCCAGGCGCGGCCGGTCGGACAGCAGGGCGCCGACCAGGTCGCGCAGGCCGGGGCCGCTGAGCTCATCGTCGCGGACCACCACCGCCGCGCCCGCCTCGGCGAGCCAGCGCGCGTTCGCGGTCTGATGGTCGGCCGTGGCGTGCGGGTAGGGCACGAGCACCGAGGGGCGCCCCACGGCCGCCAGCTCGAAGACCGAGCCCCCCGACCGGGCCACCACGAGGTCCGCCGCCGCGATGGCCTCGGGCAGGTTGTCGAGGTACGGAAAGAGGTGGTAGGTGTCGCCCGGCGCGTGCTCGTCGAGCCACGCCCGGGTCTGCTCGATCTGCGTGGGCCCGGCCACGTGGAGGACCTCGAAGGGCGGGTCGTCGCCGAACGCTTCGACGGCCGCGCGGTTGAGCGAGCGCGCGCCCTGGCTGCCGCCCACGACCAGCACGACCGTGGCGTCAGGGTCGAGGCCGAAGGCGCGCCGGCCCCCGGTGCGGGTGGCCTCCCGGATGGCGGAGCCCACCGGACGTCCCGTGACCCGATAGCGGCGGCCGGCACGCCCGGGAAGGGGAAAGGCCAGCGTGACGCGGCGCGCGAGCGGCGCGCAGATCCGATTGGCCAGACCCATATGGGAGTCGGCCTCCATCAGCACGAGCCCGCGGCGGCCGAGCTTGGCCGCCAGCGCCATGGGCCCGACCACGTAGCTGCCGCTGCCGAGGACCACGTCGGCGTCGCGGCGTCGCTGGATGCTCGCCGCGCGCGGAGTGGCCCACAGCGCCAGCGCGAGGGCACCCAGGTTGCGAAGCGTGAAGCGGCGCTCCAGGCCCCTCACTCTCAGGGTGTCGTGCTCGTAGCCCGCCCGGTCGACGGCCTCAGCCGCGGCCCGCCGCGTGCCGACGAAGGTCACCTCGGCCCCCCGACGCGACAGCGCGTCGGCGACCGCCAGAGCCGGCATCACGTGACCCCCCGTCCCCCCGGCGGCGATCACCACTCTGGGTGGGCGCGCGCTCTCCCGCGCGGACGGCGTCTGATCTTCGGGCGATGTTGACAAGTAGGCCTGCGCTGGCGAGGACGACGATGAGGCTGGAGCCCCCGGACGAGATGAACGGTAGCGGGACACCGGTCACCGGCATCATCCCGAGAACCGCGCCGATGTTCACGACGGCCTGCCCCACGACCAGCGTGGTGACCCCCGCCGCGACGAGCTGGAGGTGCAGGTCGGGCGCGCCGAGGGCGATCCGGTAGCCGGTGATCGCAAACAGCGCGAAGGCCGCCAGGGCGGCGAACACCCCGACCAGGCCCAGCTCCTCCCCGACCGCGGCCAGGATCATGTCCGTGTCGGCCTCGGGCAGATAGAAGGCCTTCTGGATGCCGTCACCCAGACCGACGCCGGTGACCCCACCCGACCCGAGCGCGAGCTGCGCCTGCACCGCCTGGAAGCCCGCTCCACCCTGGTCCGACCACGGGTCGATGAACGCGAACAGACGGTCGCGCCGGTAGTCGGCGAACATGATCGCGAAGCCCCCGAGGACCACGGCGCCGGCGCCGGCCGCCGCAAGCTGCCGGGGCCGGGCGCCCGCGACCGCGAGCACGGCGGCGGCGGCCACCAACAGCACCACCGTGGTGCCCAGATCGGGCTCCACCAGGATGAGCAGTGCCGGGACGGCCGCCACGCCGAGGTACGGCACCAGGCCGTCCTTGCGACGGACCCGGGCGGGCTCTTTGGCGATGGCCGCGGCGATCCAGAGCACCACGGCCAGCTTGGCCAGCTCGCTGGGCTGGATCTGGCCGAAGGCGCCCAGCGTGATCCAGCGCTGGGATCCGTTGACCGTGGTGCCGATGCCCGGCACCAGCACGGCCACCAGGAGCACCACCGCCACCACGAGCAGCGGGCGCGAAAGGCGCCGTAGCGCGGCCGGGTTCATGCGGCTCATCACCACGAACGCGGCCACGCCGAGCGCGGCGGCGATGGCCTGCCGCAGCACGAGGCCGCTGGGGTTCGTGTCGGTCAGCACGGCCGTCGCGCTCGACGCCGAGTAGACCATCACCAGCCCGAACGAGACCAGGACGAGCACCAGCCCGATCATCAGCCGCTCCGGGCTGAGCCGCGCCAGGGGCGACGGTCGGCGGGTGGTGGCGGGCGGCATGGGCCCTCTGGCTTCGCCGTCGGGCCCCCGGTCCCTGTCGCGGGCTATTGCAGATCGGGCCCCGGTCCGGCCACCGCGCCGGCCTCCCCGGCCGCTCGGCGGAACGCCTCGCCGCGCTCTTCGAAGCCGTTGAACTGGTCGAAGCTGGCGCATGCCGGGGCGAGGAGCACCACCTCGCCGGCGCGGGCCACCTCCGCGGCCTCCGCCACCGCGCGCTCCACCGTCACCGACAGGCGATGGTCGACGCCCGCGGCCGCCAGCGCCTCGGCGATCTCCCCCGCCGCGTCGCCCACCAGATAACCGCGAGCCCCGGACGCGGCGGCGGCGCGGGCGAGCTCGTCGAACGAGGTGTCCTTCCCCTTCCCGCCCAGGATGAGGTGTGCGCCCGGGTAGGCCGACAGCGCGGCGAGGGCGGCGTCCGGGTTGGTCGCCTTGGAATCGTTGACGAACAGCACCCCCTCGGCGCTCGTGCCGACCGGCTCCAGGCGATGCGGCACCGGCGCGAAGGTCGCGAGACCCCGTGCGATGCCCGAAGCGTCGGCCCCCGCGTGGGCGGCGATGGCCGCGGCCACGAGCGCGTTGGCGCGGTTGTGCGGACCCTGGAGGCGGACCTCCTCCCACGGGGCGATCCTGCCGAGCCCCTCGACGTGGACGCCTCCGCGGCCCCAGGCCACGACCCCTCCGCCTCCGTCGCCGTCCACCTCGATCCGCCGCAGGGGAGCGGGCGTGTCGGCGCGGATGTCCGCGGGGGCGATCGCGAGGTCGTCGGCCCGCTGGCGCCGGAAGATGCGCAGCTTGGCGGCCAGGTAGTCCTCCATTGTGGGATGGCGGTCCAGATGGTCCGGCGCGATGTTGAGCAGGGCGGCGGCCCGGGGCGAGAACTCGTGGGCGTCCTCGAGCTGGAAGCTCGAGCACTCGACCACCAGCCAGGCCCCGGGATCCGCCTCCACCGCCGACACGGGACGCCCCTGGTTGCCGCAGGCCTCCGCCGGAAGTCCGGCCGAGGTGAGCAGGTGCGCGGTCAGCTCCGTGGTGGTCGTCTTCCCGTTGGTCCCGGTGATGCCGATGAGCGCGTTCGGGAGCTCGCGCGCGGCCAACTCGACCTCGCTCCAGACCGGGACGCCGGCGGCGCGCGCGGCCGCCACGGGCGCGGCCTCGCCCGGCACACCGGGGCTCTTGACCACGAGGTCGATGCCCGCCACGGGCTCGGCGCTGGGCGCCCGGACCTCGACCCCGAGCGCGATCAGCTCGGATGCCTCGACGGCGCCGGAGTCGATGGCGACCACCGACCATCCCCGCCGGGCCAGCAGCTTCGCCGCCGCCCGGCCCGATCGGCCGAGCCCCACCACGAGGGCCGTCCTGCCCGAGCCGGTCACGGCTGGAAGTCGCGGTAGAACAGCGTGAAGCCGACGGCCGCGAAGATGGCCGCGATGAGCCAGAAGCGCACGATGATCTTCGTCTCGCTCCACCCGGCCATCTCGAAGTGGTGGTGGACCGGGGTCATCAGGAAGACCCGCATTCGATAGCGCTTGAAGACGATCACCTGGATGATCACCGACAACGCCTCGAAGACGAACATGGCCCCGATGACGATCAGCAGGATCTCGGTCTTGGTGAGCACGGCCATCGTCGCGATGGCCCCGCCCAGGGCGTAGCTGCCGGTGTCGCCCATGAAGACCTGGGCCGGAAACGAGTTGAACCACAGGAAGCCCACGCACGCCCCGACGAGCGTGGCGCCGAAGATGGCCAGGTCGGTGCGCTCGGACACGAACGCGATGGCCGTGTAGGCCAGCAGCACGATGGCGGCGATGCCCGCGGCCAGCCCGTCGAGCCCGTCGGTGAGGTTGACGGCGTTGGCGAACCCGGACACCACCAGGAAGACGACCACGATGAAGGCGACCACGCCGATCTCGAACTCGCGGTCCAACACCGGGATCTGGAGCGAGGTGGCGACGCCGATGACGTCGACGGCCACGAACACGATCCCGAGCGAGACGACGAACAGGCCGAGCATGCGCCACCACCCGGCCAGACCGAGCGAGCGCTTCTTGACGATCTTCATCCAGTCGTCGAGGAAGCCGATGGCCCCGCAGGCGAGCGTGGCCACCAGCACCAGCATCGCCTCGGTGCTGCGACTGGACAGGATCACGAAGGGCACCAGCGTGGCCAGCACGATGAGCAGCCCGCCCATGGTCGGCGTGCCCTGCTTCTCGGCGTGCGCGTCGGGGATCAGGCCCTGGGGGCGCACGAACTGGCCGATCTCGTTGGCCCTCAGCCACGCGATGAACTTCGGGCCCAGGAACATCAGCAGCATCGCCGCGCCAATGGCGGCGATCAGGACTCGCGGCAAGCCTTACTCCCGACCCGCGATGGCGGCGCCCACCCGCTCCAGGGCCATGCCGCGCGAGCCCTTCAGGAGCACGGCATCGCCCGGGGCCAGCATGTCCGGGACCCGCTCGGCGGCGTCCTCGACGGTGGCGATGTGGACGCTCTCGACCCCGTCGGCACCCTCGGCGTAGAGCGCGGCGCGCTCACCGACGGCGATGAGCCGGTCGATGCCCAGTTCGCCCACCACCACCCCCACCTCGCGGTGGTAGCGGTCCTCGTCGTCGCCCAGCTCGAACATGTCGGCGAGGATCGCCACCCTGCGCCCCGAGCGCCCGGCCAGATCGGACAGGGCGGCGCGCATGGCGATGGGGTTGGCGTTGTAGCAGTCCTCGATGAGCACGCCGCCCCCCGGGAGCGGACGCTCCGCGCCGCGAAGCGCCGACAGCTCGACGTCCACCCGCGTGCCGGGCTCGGGCGCGTGGCCCACGGCGCGGCAGCAGACGAGCGCCGCGGCCGCATTGGCGCGCAGCCAGGCGGTCGTCCAGGGCAGATCGAGCGGGACGTCGGGCTCCTCCCCGAACCGTTCCACGGTCACGCCGTCGGCGAGCGACGCCAGGTGGGGCTCCAGCAGCGGCTCATCGGCGGGGATCACCGCCGTGCCGCCGGGCCCCAGGGCGCGCAGGAGCTCCGACTTCGCCTCCGCCACGGCCTCGACCGTGCCCACCAGCTCGAGGTGCACGGGCCCGATGCTGGTGATGCAACCGACGTCGGGGGGCGCCAGCCGCGCCAGCTCTGCGATCTGCCCCATCCCGCGCATGCCCATCTCGACGACCGCCACGTCGATGCCCTCCGACAGGCCGAGCAATGTCAGGGGCACCCCGATCTCGGTGTTGAGGTTGCCCGCCGTGCCCTCGGCGCGCGCGCCCGCCG
>JARFPS010000200.1 GCA_029288175.1 Miltoncostaea sp.
GATGGTCTCGCGCAGGGACTCCGCCTCGGCGGCGAGGTCGATGCCCTTGAGCAGGTCGCGGATCGCCTCGGCGCCCATGCCGCCGGAGAAGTACTTCCCAAAACCGCGCTCGGAGCCGAACCGCTCCTTCATCTCGCGGAACAGCTGCTCGTCGGGCTCGATCTGACGGGGCTTGAGGTCGCGGAAGGTGAGCCATGCCTGCTGGAGGCGGTCGATCGCCTCGTCCAGGTACCGCTCGATGTCCTTGATCGCGACGTCGGTCTCCTTGCGGATGTCGCTCTCGATCTGACGGCGGTCGGCGTCGGTCAGCTCACGCTTGGCCTCCGGATCCTCCGAGCTGCGGTCGCGCTCGACGTCGACGATCCAGAGGAGGTCGTCGTCGTCGAGCCCCTGGGTCGTGCCCTCACGCAGCCATGTCTGGCGGCGCTCGAGGCGCTCGTTGAACTCGAGCACCCGCTCCTCGCGGTCGACCTTGTACTGATCGATGGTCTCGTTGACCTGGCCCTCGAGCGTCTCGAGGTCCCGCGCGCGCGCCTCGTCGTCGACGTCGGTGATGATCGAGCCGGCGAAGTAGAGGACCTTCTCGAGCTCCTTCGGGGCGATGTCGAGCATGTAGCCGATGCGGCTCGGGACGCCCTTGAAGAACCAGATGTGGCTGACCGGGGCGGCGAGGTCGATGTGCCCCATGCGCTCGCGACGCACCTTGGCGCGGGTCACCTCGGTGCCGCACCGCTCGCAGATGATGCCCTTGTAGCGGATGCGCTTGTACTTGCCGCAGGCGCACTCCCAGTCCTTGACCGGGCCGAACGTCTTCTGGCAGAAGAGCCCGTCCATCTCCGGCTTGAGGGTGCGGTAGTTGATCGTCTCGGGCTTGGTCACCTCACCGTGCGACCACTGCCGGATCTGCTTCGACGATGCCAGGCCGATGGTGATTGAGTCGAAGTTGTTGATATCGATCACGCTGGCCGATGCCTTTCGTGTCGACGAGTCGGCGCCGCGCCGCCGCTCGCGTGTATGCACCCCTGCCACCGCCCCACCGGCGACGGATCCGGCCCCGCGGCGGCCGGATCCGTGCCCTCCGGGCGGTGCCCGGCCCTACTCCGTCCGCGCGTCCGCGTCGGCGTCACCCGATGCGCTCGCCACCTGTGCCCCGTCGGCCGTGCCGGCCTCGGCGGCCTCCTCGGCCGCCTCCGCGGCGTCGGCGGCCGCCCGCGTCATCTGTCCCTCGACGACCTCGGGCCGAGCCCCGCTGAGGCCCCCGGAGAGGTCGATCCCGAGCTCCTCGGCGGCGCGCAGGAGGTCGTCGTCCTCCTCGGACGCGGAGACCTCCTTGCCGCTGTCGCCCTCGACGCGGACGTCGAGCGCGAGGGACTGCATCTCCTTGAGGAGCACCTTGAAGCTCTCGGGGACGGAGGGCTCCTGGATGTTCTCGCCCTTGACGATCGCCTCGTAGGCCTTGACCCGGCCCACCGTGTCGTCGCTCTTGATGGTGAGCATCTCCTGGAGGGTGTACGCCGCCCCGTAGGCCTCGAGCGCCCAGACCTCCATCTCGCCGAACCGCTGGCCGCCGAACTGCGCCTTGCCGCCCAGCGGCTGCTGGGTGACGAGCGAGTACGGGCCGGTCGAGCGCGCGTGGATCTTGTCGTCGACGAGGTGCAGGAGCTTCAGCATGTACATGTAGCCGACCGTGACCTTGCCGTCGTACGGCTCCCCGGTGCGCCCGTTGTACAGCTGCATCTTTCCGGACACCCGGCGTCCGACCCGGTCGCGCCCGTCGACCCGCAGACGGATCTTCGACTCGTCGTGGCTGGCCTGCCAGTCCGCGAGCACCCGGTCCACGTCGGCCGGTGTGGCGCCGTCGAAGACCGGCGTCGCGACGTACGTGCGCCCCTTGCCGAACTCGACCCCGCCGTCACCGTTGGCGTGCCCGTTGGGCGACGGCGCGGGTGTCTCGTCGGCGACCTCGTCGGAGGCGCCGTCGACCCATCCGTGGGCGGCGGCCCACCCCAGGTGGGTCTCGAGGATCTGGCCGATGTTCATCCGGCTCGGCACGCCGAGCGGGTTGAGGATCATGTCGATCGGCGTGCCGTCCTCGAGGAACGGCATGTCCTCCTCGGGCACGATCTTCGAGATGACGCCCTTGTTGCCGTGCCGGCCCGCGAGCTTGTCGCCCTCGGCGATCTTGCGCCGCTTTGCCACGTAGACGCGCACCAACTCGTTGACGCCCGGCGCCAGGTCGTCGCCGTTGTCCCGGCTGAACGTCTTGACGTCGATGACCTTTCCGCCCTCGCCGTGCGGGATCTTGAGCGACGTGTCGCGGACCTCGCCGGCCTTCTCCTTGAAGATGGCGCGGATCAGCTTCTCCTCGGCGGTCAGCTCGGTCTCGCCCTTCGGCGTGACCTTTCCGACCAGCAGATCCCCGGACCCGACCTCGGCGCCGATGCGGACGACCCCGCGGTCGTCGAGGTCCTTGAGGGACTCCTCCGAGCGGTTGGGGATGTCTCGGGTGATCTCCTCGGCGCCCAGCTTGGTCGTGCGGGCGTCGATCTCGTACTCCTCGATGTGGATCGAGGAGAGCACGTCGTCCTTGACGAGGCGCTCCGAGATGATGATCGCGTCCTCGAAGTTGTAGCCCTCCCAGCTCATGAAGGCCACGAGCATGTTCTTGCCGAGGGCGAGCTCGCCCTGGTCGGTCGAGCTGCCGTCGGCGAGCACGTCGCCGGCCTCGACGGTCTGCCCCAGGCCGACCAGCGGCTTCTGGTGGATGACCGTGCCCTGGTTGGAGCGCGTGAACTTGTGGAGCTCGTAGTGCTCGAGCTCGCCGCCCTCGTCCTCGACGATCAGGTGGTTCGCGTCGACGGACGTGACCTTGCCGGCGTTGTGGCTGACGACCACGTCGCCCGAGTCGATCGCGGCGCGGCGTTCCATCCCGGTGCCCACCAGCGGGGCGTCGGTGATCATGAGCGGCACCGCCTGGCGCTGCATGTTGGCGCCCATCAGCGCGCGGTTGGCGTCATTGTGCTCGAGGAACGGGATCAGCGCCGTCGCGACCGAGACGATCTGCGCCGGCGAGACGTCCATCAGCTCGACGTCGGCGGGCTCGGCCGTGATCGGCTCCCCGCCGCGGCGACAGAGCACGGGGCCGATGAGGCTCCCGTCCGCCTCCGCGGGCGCGCCCGCCTGGGCGATGATCTTGTGCTCCTCCTGGGTCGCATCGAGGCGGACGAACTCGTCGACCACCGCGCCGTCGCGGACCACCCGGTACGGCGTCTGCACGAAGCCGAACTCGTTGACCGTCGCGAAGGTGCCGAGCGAGCCGATCAGCCCGATGTTCGGGCCCTCTGGGGTCTCGATCGGACACATCCGCCCGTAGTGGGTCGGGTGGACGTCGCGGACCTCGATGGGCGCGCGCTCACGCGTCAGGCCGCCCGCGCCGAGCGCAGACAGGCGGCGGCGGTGCGTGAGGCCCGCCAGCGAGTTGGTCTGGTCCATGAACTGCGAGAGCTGCGAGGAGCCGAAGAACTCCTTGAGCGCGGCCACCACCGGCCGGATGTTGATGATGGTCTGCGGCGTGATCGTGTCGACGTCCTCGGTGCTCATGCGCTCCCGGACGACGCGCTCCATCCGGTAGAGGCCGATCCGGAACGCCTCCTGGATCAGCTCGCCGACGGTGCGAAGTCGCCGGTTGCCGAAGTGCTCGTACTCGTCGAGGTCGCCGGCGATCTCGTCGCGAGGGAGCGTCGCCGCGTCGGCGGCGAAGTCCTTGGAGTCCTCGGGGAGGCCCATGCGAATGGGAAGCCCCACGAGGCGGCGGACCAGTTCGACGAGGTCGTCGTTCATGCCGCTCCGGCGCCCGGTGAAGCGCGGGTTGGTGAGCGTCCGGACCGATGATCCGACGTCCAGCCCGAGGCGCGCGTCCAGCTTGTAGCGACCGACCTTGGTCAGGTCGTAGCGCTTGGGGTCGAAGAAGAGGGAGCGGACGAGCGAGCGCGAGTTGTCGACGGTCGGCGGCTCACCCGGGCGCTGCTTCTTGAACACCTCGATCAGCGCCTGCTGCATGGTCTCGCCGGCGCGCAGGTCGAGTCGCCGCTCGAGCTTGTCGACGTCCGCGTCGATCCTCGCCCGCTCGTCGGTCGACGCCTGCTCGTAGGCGGCGTGCAGGGCCTGCATCTCGGTCACGACCTCGGCGACCTCGTCCAGGCTGGACCGGTTGCCGGTCGCGGCCTGACCCTCGATCCCGTCCTTCTCCAGCGTCGCCGCGATGAACGGGTTCACGCGCGAGTCGTCCTCGGGGTGGCGGAAGAGGTTCTCGATGTCGTCGCGCGTGTAGCCGAGGGCGTAGAGCAGCGTGGTGACCGGCAGCTTGCGCTTGCGGTCGATGCGGACGTGGACGAGGCCCTTCTTGTCGATCTCGAGCTCGACCCACGATCCCCGCGAGGGCATGAGATTCGCGATCAGGACCTGCTTCTCGCGGTCCTTGTGCTCCATCACGTAGGCGCCCGGCGAGCGCACGAGCTGCGTCACGACGACCCGCTCGGTGCCGTTCACGATGAACGTGCCCCAGTCGGTCATGAGCGGCAGGTCGCCCATGAAGACCTTCTGCTCGCGGATCTCGCCGGTCTCGCGGTTCACGAACGAGACCTCCATCGTCAGCGGCGCCGCGTAGACCATGTCCTTCTCGCGGCACTCCTTGATGGGGTTGTTCGGGACGATCTGGTCCATCGGCATGCCGGGCTGCCACCCGCCGAGCGTGTAGCGCTCGAACTGGACGGCGAGGGTGCCGGTGAAATCCTCGATCGGCGAAATGTCGCTGATCGTCTCGCGGAGCCCCTCGTTGAGGAACCACTCAAACGACGCCTTCTGGATGTCGATGAGATTCGGGACGTCGAGGACCGTTCCCAAGCGGGAGAAGGTCCGGCGGACGCGGGCAGGGTGGGTCGTGCTCAAGTCGCGAGGCCTCCTGACGAGAGCTGAGTGGGCGCGCCGGTCCGGTGGGCCGGGACAAGGGCAGCCGGGAACATTACCATACAATTCACACGCACGGCAAGGTGGTGACCGCTCGGTTGTCGCCTACCGTCCGGGGGGATGCGCGTTTCCAGGCAGCCTGACGGGGTGGTCGGCACGGATGATCGGTCCGGCCGGATCGCGTACCTTAGCGAGCCTCGCCGCCGACCGCCAGAGGGTGCATACTCACGGGAATGGCGCTCCCGGGGATCTCGACCGACGCGGCCGACCACGAGCTGGACTCGCGGCTCGCCGGCCTGCTCGAGACGGCGCACCGAGTCTGGTCATCGCCTGACGAGCGGCGCAGGATGCGCGCCTTCGGGTGGCGGCCCGCGGTCGCCGAGGGGGTGCTCAAGCGCGAGTGGCACGGCCTTCGGGTGCGCGTCTCGGCGTCCGAGCTCCGCGCCGAGGGCCCGGACGGCGCCGCCGTGCGCTGGTGCGCGAACCGGGGCATGATCGTGGTCGACGGCGCCCGGGGGCGGACGCCGGCCCCCGAGGTGGTGGGCGTCGTGAGCGGGCTGCTCGGGCTGATCGGCGCCTACGAGCGCTGGGTCGAGGCCCGGGAGGGCCGCAAGGAGCGCATCAGCCGCGCCGCCGACGCGACGAGCGACCGGCGCACCCTGAACGCCCTGTCAGAGGCGCGGCGGATCCAGCGCATGCTGCAGGTCTCGGAGCGCACCCGCACGAGGGGGTGACCGGCACCTGACGAACGGCGACCCCTCGGGACCACCCGGGGGGTCGCATCGTCCCGATCGAGAGGGCGGGCCTCGGGCCTACGAGGCCTTTCCGATCACCCCGCCACCCGAGATCGCCTTCAGGTCATCGAGCCATCCACCAAGCCGCTCGTAGTCCTTGTCGTCGGGCGCGAGGCCCGCGCGGGCTGCCTCGACCTTCTGGATCACATCCGCCACGTTGCTCTTGTTGGCGGTCGAGACGTCCTGCCGCAACGCGGCCTTCACATCACGGTCGAGCGGCATTGCTCCTCCTTATCGAATGATTGAGAAAGCTCGACGGGATTGTGCGCGAACGCACATACTCTGCGCAACCCCCCAGGGGTCCCGTCGTGCCGCGATATTACCTGATGCGGATTTCGCGATTAGTCGTGCGTTTGTTCCCCGCGCGGTCCGCCACCGTCGCCTGGACGCGATAGGCACCCCGCCCGAGCCGCCCGAGCGAGACGGTGTCGGTGCGCGTGGCGCGCACGCGGACGGACCGGCGACGGACGGTCGACCCGTCCTGCCGGCGGATCACCATCCGGACCACGAGTCGTCCGGTGGTCCCCCGGTCACGCACGCGGACGGGGACCCGGACCTGCCGGGCCCGCACGCGCGCGGCGCCGAGCGAGATCCGCGGTCGCGTGTTGTCGACCCGAACGGCCCACTCGTGTGACGTGGCGTTCCCGGGCCAGTCGGCGGCCTCGATGCGCACCAGATGCCAC
>JARFPS010000278.1 GCA_029288175.1 Miltoncostaea sp.
GGGTCGGGCTCGGGGTCCGGCGCGGGGTCGGGGTCGGGGTCCGGCGCGGGGTCGGGCTCGGGCGCCGCGCCGGGCTGCGCCGAGGCCGGCCCGTAGCCGAGGCAGGCGCTGCCCTCGGTCAGCGTGTAGTCGCCGCCGTCGGGGTCGGCGTAGGTCGGGGCCACGAGCTGGTTGCCCGAACGCGTGTAACCGGTCGCCGAGCCGTAGGGCGACCAGCCGCCGGCGATGCAGTTGTCGTCCAGCGTGTTGCCGGTGCCGATCGGGTTGCCGCCGGGCCACCACACCTCGACGTCACGCTTGATCAGGGAGTTGGTGATCAGGTTCTGGGTGACCGTGTTGTCGTCGCTCGCCATGCCGTAGTCGCCGGCGAAGATGACGCCGCTGCCGTTGCGGTCGATGATGTTGTTGGCGACGTAGGAGTCGTCCGCATCGGGGTAGAGGTGCACGCCCCAATCGGAGTTCCGGTAGATGTAGTTGTTGGTCAGCACCAGGTTCCGCGACGACAGCACGTAGAGGCCGTGGTCCAGGTTCGTCGCCGGCAGCTCACCGCAGTTGTGGATGCGGTTGTTGTCGATCGTGATGTCGTAGGCCACGTGCGACGTGCTCCCGATCAGGAAACACGACATGCCGTTGTGCCAGTTGGTGATGTCGTTGTTCGAGAACGTGATCCGCGACCCGTAAACGTAGGGGCTGGTGATCCGCCCGATGGTGCTGGCGTCGAGGCTGAGGTTGTTGATCACCACGTCGTGCGCGTTGTTGGTGACCACCACCCGCCCCCGCACGGTGGCCCGCTCCCCGCCGGGCTCTGACTGGAGGGTGATCTCGTTGCCGGGGCTCCCGGCGTTCGACACGTAGAGACCGCCGTCGAAGGTCTGCCCTGCGGCGAGGCAGCCGACCTGCCCGTCGGCCAGCGATGAGACCAGCTTCTGCGCCGTTCGGAAGGGGGCGGCCCCGGTGCCCGAGGCGGAGTCGGACCCACCCGAGTGGGCATAGAGGTCGCAGCCGACGGCGGCCTGAGCGGAGCCCGGCGCGATCGCGATGGCGGCCGCGCCGGCGGCCACCGTGGCCGCGACGGCGCCCGCGCGGGCACGGCGAGGCTGGGCGTGGGGGGTGACGCGCATCTGGTTCCCGTCCTTGGGCTGGGTCTTGGAGGAACGGAATGGGGGATGTCCGCTCCCTCCTTGTGATCGTCGTGATCACCCGGATGCTTGATCGAGGTCGAGAACATGAGTGTTTCTGGCGAATATGCCCACGCCCACCAAGCGCCCCTGGCATCAGGCATGCGCGCTGTCCCCCCGAATGAGGGAGGGCCGCGATGGAGGGACGACGCGCGATGAGCGCGCCGGCGCCGGCAGAGAGTCCGCGCGGGCGCGAGCCGTCAGGTCAGCCGGTGGCGCTCCGCTCGCGCCGTCGGGGAACGGAGAGCCACGGCCGCCTGGCCGACTCCATCAGCTCGTCGTAGAGGCGACACCAGCGATCGATCGCCGTGTCGTGCTCATAGTTGTCCGTCACCCGAGCGCGGGCGATCTCGGTCAGGCGCTCCCGCTCGGCCGGGTCGCCCAGCAACCGCGAGATCTCACGCCCCAGGAGTTCTGGCTCGCGCGGAGGCACCAGCACGGCCTCGCCGTGGGGCACGACGTCCGGAATGCCACCCACCGACGTGCTCACGACGGCTGTGCCCGCGCTCATGGCCTCGATGAGCGCCAGCGGCGTCCCCTCCCGATCGGAGGAGATCGCGAAGACGTCGAGCGCGGCGAGGACGTCGCCGCCGTCGGTTCGCCAGCCCAGGAACCTCGTGCGGTCGGCGACCCCCAGCTCCCGGGCCCGCTGCTCCACGAAGGGCTGCCGATTGCCCTGGCCCGCGATGACCAGAAGCGCATCAGGGTGATCCGACGCCACGACGGAGAACGCCTCGACCAGCACCTCCAGGGCCTTGGGCTGGCTGATCGTGCACATGGTCCCGACCAGCGGGGTATCGGCGTCGACGCCGAGCTCCCGGCGCAACGCCTGCGGGTCCGTGACCTCGAAGCGAGGCGACAGCGCCGTGGGGATGACGCGGATCTTCCGCGCCGGCACGTGCTCGATGGATCTCATGCGGCGCGCGTCGAGCTCGGACACGGCCACGAACGCCGACGAGAGGGGGCCGATGAAGCGGCCGTCCAGGAACTTGCGCATCGGCTGACCCTCATAGCTCCAGGAGTGCTCGGTGGCGATGAAGATCGGCACGCCGGCCAGCCGGCTGATGACGGGGCCCCAGACGTTGGAGCTGATCTTGTGGGTGTGCAGGATGTCGACGCGCTCCTCGCGGAGGATCCTGACCAGCCGCTGAAACGGCGCCAGGTCGAATCTTCCGGTGCGATCGAGATGCACGACCCGCGCGCCCGTGCCCGCCAGCCGCACGGCGGCGTCGTCCGGCTCCCACGCGTTGTCGTCGAGGCGGGTGGCGCAGATGACCGGACGCATGCCGCGCTCGGCCAGCCCGGTGGCCAGAGCGTCGACGCTGTTCTCGGCGCCGCCGCCGATGATGTAGTCGCACATCAGGGCGACCCGGGGGTGGCGGGTCGGCTCGCTCACGCGGCCCTCCGGGCACGCGAGGAGAGCCCACCACGGCGCGCGGGCCCGGCGGCGCGGCGCCGGAAGATCGTCGCCCTCGTCAGAGCAGCAGCTGGTAGACCACGACGAGCGCGAGCGAACCCAGCGAGACCGCCACAAGCTGCGGCCGCCGGCTCAGCAGCTCGGATCGGCGTCGGTCCAGCGCCCGGAGGCTGCCGGGAATCGACACGTTGGGCGACAACGCGAGGAACCCCGTGCCGAGCGCGACCAGCACCAGCACCACCAGAACCAACGCCCGCTGGACGTCGACACCGGACGGCTGCTGCTCCAGCCGGGTGCGCGTGGCGACCGCTGCCTCCTC
>JARFPS010000298.1 GCA_029288175.1 Miltoncostaea sp.
CCTCCGCTCGGGCCTCCACGGCCTCGAGGGTGCCTCCGTAGCGGCGCAGCAGGCGGTCGTAGACCGACAGGCGCTCCTCGACGGCCTCGATCCGGCCGGGCTGGGCGTCGAAGTCCGCGAGGTACCGGCCCCGCGCCAGGATGGCCTCGCCGATCGTCGCCTGGGCGCCGGCGACGTCGTCGCGGACCGATCGCAGCGTGGGATCGAGGTCCGCGAGCGGATCGATCGCCCCCAGCGCGGCGCCCACGGCGCTCTCCGCTCCGCCCTCGCCGTCGTCCGAGCCGAGGGCGGCGCGCGCCGCCCCGACCCCCTCGGCGAGCCGATCGGCGTGGCGCAGGCGCTCGCGCTCCGCGCGCAGGTCCTCGAGCTCGGCCGCCTCGGGCGACGCCTCCTTCACGTCCTCCACGACGGACTCCAACTCGCCCCGCGCCCGCTCGTCGCTCTCGCGACGCTCCCGCAGCTCGGCGATGCGGCGATCCAGGCGGCCCAGCGCCCGGCGCGAGCGCGCCAGGGTCGCGGCCCGGACGACGACCTCCGGACCCGCGAACGCGTCGAGCGCCGCGAGCCGGGCGGGCGCGCTGGTGAGCCGCCGCGCGTCGCCCTGCGACGAGAAGCGCACCAGCGCGCCGACCAGCGAGGCCAGGGCCTCGCGCCGCGCGCTCTGGCCATCGATCAGCGCGCGGGAGTTGCCCGACGCGGGCACGCGCCGCGCCACGACGAACTCCCGCTCGTCGTCCACCAGCTCGCGGAGCTCCGCCGCCGGGTCGTCGTCGTCCAGGGCGTCCCAGAAGCCCTCCGGTGGCGCGAGGACCCCCTCCACGACGGCGGCGCGCGATCCCGAGCGCACCGCGGCGCGATCGGCCGGGGCGCCCGCGAGAAGGCCGAGCGCCCGGGCGAGAACGGTCTTGCCGGCGCCGGTCTCGCCGGTGATCGCGGTGAGGCCCGGCGGGAACTCGAGCTCGGCGCGCCGGATGACCGCGAGGTCGCGGATGCTCAGGTTGAGCAGCACGTCGCCCTCCTCAGCCGGACGGCCCGCTCAGGCGTTGACCGGTCGACCGAACTTCTCGCGATACCGCCGGAAGAACGACGCCTCGGGGAAGGTGCCGAGGTGGACGCCCGGCCCGCGGAGGGTGATGGTGCACGTGCGCCCCGGCCGCAGCGCCCCCACGAGCTGGCCGTCCGACAGCATGTCGCAGTCGTCCACCAGCGAGCTGTTGGTGACGCTGAGCGACTCCTGGGCACCGATGACCAGCGGGCGGGTGTCCAGGTGGTGCGCCGCGATGAACGAGACGACGAAGCACGGAACGCTCCAGCTGACCGTCGGCCCGCCCGCCGCGAGGTTGTAGGCCGTCGAGCCCACCGGAGTCGAGCAGACCAGGCCGTCGCAGCGCAGGGTCGCGACCGGCTCGCCGTCGATGGCGTAGGTGAGGTCGGCGATGCGGGCCTCCCCCCCGCGCAGCAGCGCCAGGTCGTTGACGGACGCGATCTCGCCCTCGCTCCACTCGGCGCGCAGCGACGGCAGGGTGAGCACCTCGTACTCGCCCCGCACGGCGCGATGCAACCCGCGCTCGAGGTCCTGTCGCTCGATGGTCGCCAGGAAGCCGACGCGCCCGTAGTTGATGCCCATCACCGGCGCGCCCGTCGCGGCCTCGCGGGCCAGGGCGCGCAGGATGCTGCCGTCGCCGCCCAGCACCAGGATGAGATCCTCGCCCCCGGGGCCGAACGTGGCGGCGTCGTTGCTCAGGTAGGGCTTGAGCTCGGGGTGCTTGACGACCTCCGAGGCCGGTGTCGTGATCTCGACCCCGTGCTCGTCGAGCACCGAGATGACCGCCTGCAGGCCCTCGCGGGTGACCTCGGGCGAGCGATGCGTCAGCAGCAGCACCCGCTTGGCCGGCGCCGGATTGATCTGCCGCCCGGCGGTGCCCCCGCTCACGAGACCACCTCGGCGATCGCCGAGGCGATGTCGAAGCCGGCCGCCGCCGTCCGGGCGTCGGCCGCGCGGAGGAAGAGCTCGCGGTTGCCCTTGGGGCCCGCAAGCCGGCTCGCGGCGAGGCCCGTCACCCGGCCGCCCTCGGCCTCGATCGCCGCCGCGACCCGCCGAGCCGCCGCCGCGCGCACCGCCGGATCGCGCACCACCCCTCCCTTGCCGACGTCGTCGGGCCCGGCCTCGAACTGCGGCTTGACCAGCACGAGGGCCTGCCAACCCGGCGCGAGCAGGGGCGCGACCGCGGGCCAGACCGTGGAGACCGAGATGAAGGCGAGATCGCACGTGACCAGGTCCGGCTCGTAGGGCAGGTCGTCCGCGCCGAGCGCCCGCGCGTTGAGGCGCTCGCGCACGTGCACCCGATCGTCCTGACGCAACGACCAGTCGAGCTGCCCGTACCCCACGTCCACCGCGACCACCTCACGGGCACCGGCCTGGAGCAGGCAATCGGTGAACCCACCCGTGGAGGCGCCGAGGTCGAGCGCCCGGGCGCCGTCCACCTCGACGCCCAGGTCGTCGAGCGCACCCCGCAGCTTCTCGCCGCCACGCGAGACGAACCTGCGCCCCTCGGCCACCGCCAGGTCGGACGCCGGCGCCACCCCGGCGCCCGGCTTGTCGGCCGCCCGTCCGTCGACGGTGACCTGCCCGGCCATCACCAGCGCCCGGGCCGCGGAGCGGGAGCGGGCGAGGCCGCGCTCCACGAGGGCGAGGTCGAGCCGGGTCGAGGGCATCGCCCGATGATAGCCGGGGGCCTACCGGGAGACGGTTGCGATGCGCGAGGCGGGGTGACGCAGGGCGCGCAGCGTCCGCGCGGCGACCGAGTCGGCGGTGAGGCCGACCTCGTCGAGCAGGAGCTCACGCTTGCCGTGGTCGACGAAGCGATCCGGAAGGCCGAGGGTCAGGATGCGGGCGGGCCGGTCTTGGAGCGCCTCGAGCACCGCCGAGCCGAAGCCCGCCAGCTCGGCGTGGTCCTCGACCGTGACGACGAGCTCGTGCTGATCGGCCAGCTGACGCAACAGGGTGACATCGAGCGGCTTGCAGAACCGGGCGTTGACCACGGTCGGGCGCGCCCCGAGCGCGTCGGCGATCGTGTCGGCCGCCTCGACCGCCAACGACACGCCGAACCCGTACCCCACCAGCGCGACGCCGGCAAACACCCCCAGCGTCCCGGTCAGGCCCGCAACCTGGCCCGCCACCGCGCCGCCGACAACTGTCGCCAGCAGATACGCCATCAGTTCGCTGCGCTTCATAATCAACCTCCATTGCCGTGCCAGTGATGCTACAAGAATAGAGGCTGGCCAATTGCGGGGCTTGTCCCGACGCCTCAGTGTCTGGTCCGACGACACCAGGCACCGCAAACGGCTGCTGCCGTCACAGCAAATTCATGATCGCTACGAAGAGCAGCCAGACCGCCATGACAGCCGAGGGCAGAAACGTCAGCGTGAAGCCAAGGCCCCGGCTGGCCGGGTCCTTGACGTAAGCTGCGCGGTAGATGAACCGCCCGATGATGAATACGGCACCCAAGCCAGCGGCCCATAGC
>JARFPS010000020.1 GCA_029288175.1 Miltoncostaea sp.
CGCTGGTGGCGGGCTACCTGCTCGAGCCCCGGCGCCGCGGCTACGCCCTGGACGACCTGGCCGAGGACGCGGGCATCGCCGTCGCCGGGACCAACGATGAGGCAGCGCTGGCCGCGGTGCGCGCCCTCGAGCTGGCCACGCGGCAGGAGGAGGGCATCGCCCGCGAGGGCCTTCAGCAGCTGTTCCACGACATCGAGATGCCGCTGGTGGACGTGCTGGCGGGCATGGAGCGCGCGGGCATCACGCTCGATGTGCCCCGGCTGGGTGAGATCGCCGCAAGGGTGCGCGACCAGGTGGACGAGCTGCGCGACCGGATCTGGGAGCTGGCGGGCGGAGAGTTCGTCATCGAGTCGCCGAAGCAGCTCGGCGAGGTGCTGTTCGAGCGGCTCGGGCTGCCCACCTACCGGAAGGGCAAGACGGGCTGGTCGACCGACCGCCAGGTGCTGAAGCTCCTGGCCGACAAGCATCCGATCATCGACCTGATCGGCCGCTACCGCGAGCTGACCAAGCTCGACAACACCTACCTGTCGGCCCTGCCCGAGCTGGTGGCCGACGACGGTCGCATCCACACCACGTTCAACCAGACCGTGGCGGAGACGGGTCGCCTGTCGTCCACCCACCCCAACCTGCAGAACATCCCCATCCGCACCGAGCTCGGACGCGAGATCCGGGACGCCTTCGTGGCCCCCGAGGGCATGATCCTGATCAGCGGGGACTACAGCCAGGTGGAGCTGCGGATCCTGGCCCACGTGTCGGGGGAGCCCGCGCTGGCCGATGCCTTCCGGCGTGGCGAGGACATCCACCGCGCCACCGCCGCGGAGGTGTTCGGGATGCAGCCCGCGGACGTCGACCGGGTCAGTCGGGACCGGGCCAAGGCCGTGAACTTCGGCATCGTCTACGGCATCAGCGATTTCGGGCTCAGCGAGCAGCTCTCGATCTCGCGTGAGGACGCCCGCTCCTACATCGACGCCTATCTCGCCCGCTATCCGCTGGTGCGCCGGTTCATCGACACCACCATCGCCGACGCCGCCCAGACCGGCCACGTGACCACGCTGCTCGGGCGCCGCCGGCCGATCCCGGAGCTGTCGGGCCGCACCGTTCAGCAGCGCCAGCTCGGGGAGCGCCTGGCCGTCAACACGGTCATCCAGGGGACGGCCGCCGACATCATCAAGGTCGCGATGGTGCGCACCGACGCGGCCCTGGCCGAGCGGGGGCTGAAAGCGCGGCTGATCCTCCAGATCCACGACGAGCTGGTGATCGAGGCGCCCGAGGACGAGGCCGCCGAGGTCCGGGCGGTGCTCCGCGAGGCCATGGTGGGCGCCTACGATCTGGATCCGCGCCTCGCGCTCGACGTCGGCGCCGGCGACACCTGGCTCGCCGCCAAGGCGTGAGCCCGGAGCCCCACCGCGTCCTTCAGGTCGACCCCGAGGCCTGCGCGGAGGTGATCGAGGCGGCGTTCGGCGTGCTGCGCGAGATGGCGCTGCGCGACCGGAGCGACGACGCGCCGGCCCGCCTGGCCGAGCTGATGCGGGCCCGCAGGTCCCTGCTCGATGCGCGAGGAGGGGCCGACCGCCCGTGATGCCGGCGCGCATCGACCTGGGCGAGTGGCGCTTCCATCAGGCGGTGGTCGGGCTGATCGGGGTCGAGGCCATCGCCTTCGGATCGCCCCTGGCCGCCGCCGTGGCGGCGCTGCTGTCGGCGCTCGCCATCGCCGGCCCGCGCGTGTCGCCCATCGCCTGGCTCTGGCGCGTGTTCGCGCACCCGGCCCCCGAGGGTCTTCCGGCGTCGCCGTTCCGCGTGGCGCTCGGCGTGTCGGTCGCCCTGACGGGCGGCGGAGCCGCGCTGGCCGCGGCCGGCTCGGTCGCGGGCTGGGTGGCGGTGGGCGTCGCCTCGGCGCTGTCGGCGGTGGGCGCGTTCACCGGCTGGTGCCCGGTCTGCGCCGCGCTGGGTCGGCTGCGCGGGGCCGCCTGAGCCGTTCCGCGCGCAGCGGCCCTATACTCAATGGTTCGGGCGAGGCCCGACACGACAAGGACAACCAGGACAACCGACTGATGAGCACTCAACTCGACGCGCCCGTACGGGAGCTGGACGGCCCCGAGTACATCGAGGTCGACGGGGAGATGATCCCCAACTACGACGCCACGATCCCCATCTTCGACGAGGGGGACGTTCTCTCGGGCCGCGTGGTCCGGGTCGACAAGGACGAGGTCCTGATCGACGTCGGCTACAAGAGCGAGGGCGTCATCCCGCTCTCCGAGCTCTCCATCCGCAAGACGGTCCGGCCCGACGAGGAGGTCGAGCTGGGCGAGATGGTGGACGCCCTGGTCATGCAGAAGGAGGACCAGGACGGCCGGCTCATCCTCTCGAAGAAGCGCGCGCGCTTCGAGAAGGCCTGGAAGCGGATCGAGAACGCGGCGGCCGAGAACGAGAACGTCGAGGGCACGGTCATCGAGGTCGTCAAGGGCGGGCTCATCCTGGACCTGGGCGTGCGGGGCTTCCTGCCCGCCTCGCTGGTCGACATCCGCCGCGTCCAGGACCTGGACGACTTCCTGGGCCGTCAGCTGCAGTGCAAGGTCATCGAGCTCAACCGCAACCGCAACAACGTGGTGCTCTCGCGGCGCGCGGTGCTGGAGGACGAGCGCCGCGAGGTGCGGCAGAAGATCCTCTCGGAGCTGCAGCCGGGCCAGGTGGTGGAGGGCGTCATCTCCAACATCGTGGACTTCGGCGCCTTCGTCGACCTGGACGGCATCGACGGCCTCATCCACATCTCGGAGCTGTCGTGGAGCCACGTCAACCACCCGTCCGAGGTGCTCGAGATCGGCCAGAAGGTCAGCGTCAAGGTCCTGGACATCGACCGCGAGCGTCAGCGCATCTCGCTGGGCCTCAAGCAGACCCAGGCCGACCCCTGGCAGGACGTCATCGACAGCTACCAGGTCGAGGACGTGGTCGAGGGCCGCGTGACCAAGGTCGTCACCTTCGGCGCCTTCGTGGAGATCCACGCCGGCGTGGAGGGGCTGGTGCACATCTCGGAGCTGGCGGAGCACCACGTGGAGAACCCGCGCGAGGTGGTCAACCAGGGCGACATCCTGGCCGTCCGCGTCATCGAGATCGATGCCGACCGGCGCCGCCTGTCGCTGAGCCTCAAGCGCGTGGCCGACAGCGACCCGATCCAGCATCGCCTGTCGGACGAGCTCCGCAACGCGCCCATCGTCCCCGACGAGTCGGCGGATGTGCCGCCGCCCGCGGACACCGCCCCGGCCGAGGCGGCCCCGGTCGACGAGGCCCCGGCCGACGGCGAGGACACGGAGGAGCCCGCTCCCGAGGAGCCGGTCGCCGAGGCCGAACCGGCTGAGGAGCCCGCTCCCGAGGAGCCGGTGACCGACGCAGAGGCCGCCGAGGAGCCGGTGGCCGAGGCCGCGGACGAGAGCTAGTCCGGATGTCGGCGGATGTCGCCGGGCCGCCCTGCCTGGGGCTGACCGGCGGCATCGGCTCCGGAAAGAGCGCCGCCCTCGCCGCGTTCCGCGAGCGCGGCGCCGCCACGCTCGGCAGCGACGAGGTGGTGCACCGCCTCTACGACGAGCCCGAGGTGCTGGCCGCCGTGACGGACCGGTTCGGTCGAGGCGTCCTCGATTCCGAGGGGGGCGTCGACCGCGCTCGGCTGGGCGCCGCCGCCTTCAGGACGGACGGGGGGCTGAGTTTCCTCGAGGGGCTCCTTCATCCCAGGGTGGGCCGGGCGCGGCGGGGGTGGCAGCGCGAGGTGGCCGCCCGCCGCCCGCCGCCCCGGCTGCTGGTGTGCGAGGTGCCGCTGCTGTTCGAGATCGGCTTGGAGGACGAGTTCGACGCGGTGGTGGTGGTGACCGCGCCCGAGGCGGTCCGGCGCGAGCGCGTCGTGGCGCGCGGCCAGGACTTCGACGCCCGCAGCGGGCGCCAGGTGCCCGAGGACGAGAAGGTCGCCCGGGCGGACGCCGCCTACGTCAACGACGGCACCGTCGAGGAGCTCGAGGCCTGGGTGGAGTCCGTGGTGGGGCGGTATGCCCGCCCCGGGGGCGCCGGCTAGCCCTTGCGCTCGATCAGCTCCACCCGGTAGTCGTCGGGGTCGCGCACGAAACAGATGCGCGACCCGCCCGGGTAGGCCGAGTACGGAGGCTTCTCGGGCTCGATGCCGAGCTCGGCCAGCCGCGCCAGCTCCGCGTCGAGGTCCTGGATCGCCAGCGCGATGTGCCCATAGGCGTCGCCCTGGTCGTAGGGCTCGGTGCGCCCGTCGTTGAGGGTCAGCTCGAGCTCGTTGTCGTCGCCGGGAAGCCCCAGGAAGATGATCGTCGCGGTGTCGCCGCCCACGCGCTTTCGGCCGCGCTCCTCGAACCCGAGCGTCGAGTAGAAGGCGAGCGCCTTCTCCTCGTCGACCACCCGCAACATGGTGTGGAGCAACTGCACCGCCGGCATGGATCCTCCTCGGATTGGACCGGGTCGATGCTACGACAGTTGACGCACCCCGTGCCGCCGTTGCAGGCTTCGCGGCGGCGCCGGGGGCGGTTCATGGGCGAGGTGGAGCACGAGATGGCGGTGGCACGCCCCCCGGGGGAGGTGCTGCCCTACCTGCTCGAGCCCGACCTGGTGCGGCGCTGGCAGAAGCGCTTGGTCGAGTACGAGTTCACGACGCCGGGTGCTCCGGCGGTGGGCTCGGAGTGCCGGGGGAGCATCCTCGTGGCGGGGCGGCGGATCGGGTGGCGCGCGCGCGTCATCGAATGGGACGAGGGCGGCTACGCCCTTCGCTCGCTGGGCAACGGGCCGGCGTTCGAGCTGTCGTGGCGCCTGCGGGCCGAGGACGCGGGCAGCCGCGTGCGGTACCGGCAGTGGTCGCCCGCATTCGACGGAATGACCGGCCACTACGTGCGGCAACTGGTCGATCGGGTGGCGCGACGCGACCTGGAGCGCCTGCGGCGGTTGATCGACGGGGTGGAGGAGGCCCGACCGGGGCCGTGACGCCGCCGGCGGAGCTACGCTGGTGTCCGTGAGCACCACGACCTTCGCCCGATCGGCCGAGTACCGGCCCACCGGCGATCAGCCGCAGGCGATCGAGAGCATCGTGAGCGGGCTGCGCGAGGGCGACGACCGCCAGACGCTCCTGGGCGTGACGGGCTCGGGCAAGACCTTCACGATGGCCAGCATCATCGCCGAGCTCGGGCGCCCGGCGCTGGTCATCGCGCACAACAAGACGCTGGCGGCTCAGCTCTGCAACGAGTTCCGGGAGTTCCTGCCCGAGGCCGCGGTCGAGTACTTCGTGAGCTACTACGACTACTACCAGCCCGAGGCCTACATCTCGGCCACCGACACCTACATCGAGAAGGACGCGTCGATCAACGACGAGATCGACCGCCTGCGGCACGCGTCCACCGCGGCGCTGCTGGCGCGGCGCGACGTGGTCATCGTGGCCTCGGTCAGCTGCATCTACGGCGCCGGGTCGCCCGAGATCTACCGCGATCGGGTGGTGGTGCTCGCGGTCGGCGAGGACTATCCCCGTGAGGACATGTTCCGGCGCCTGATCGAGACGCAGTACGAGCGCAACGACACGGTGCTCGAGCGCGGCAGCTTCCGCGCGCGCGGCGACACCGTCGAGGTGCAGCCCTCCTACGCCGAGACGGCGTTCCGCGTCTCCATGTTCGGCGACGAGGTGGAGCGCATCACCGAGTTCCACCCGCTGACCGGGGAGGTCGTCGGCGATCACCCCCACCTGGCCATCTACCCGGCCACCCACTACATCACGCCCGCCGAGACGATCGATCGCGCCGTGGGCGAGATCCGCGAGGAGCTCGAGGAGCAGTGCCGGCTCTTCGACGGCCAGGGGAAGATGGTCGAGGCCCATCGCCTGCGCCAGCGCACCGAGTACGACATGGAGATGATCCGCGAGCTGGGCTACTGCTCGGGCATCGAGAACTACTCGCGCATCCTCGACGGGCGCCGGCCGGGGCAGCCGCCGTACACGTTGCTCGACTTCTTCCCCGACGACTTCGTCTGCTTCATCGACGAGTCGCACAACACCGTGGGGCAGCTGCGCGGCATGTACGAGGGCGACCGCTCGCGCAAGCTGGCCTTGGTCGACGCCGGCTTCCGGCTTCCCTCGGCGCTCGACAACCGCCCCCTGCAGCTCCCCGAGTTCCTGGAGCGGGTGGGGCAGATGGTGTTCGTCTCGGCCACCCCGGGAGACTTCGAGCGGCAGACCTCCACGCGCATCGTCGAGCAGATCATCCGGCCCACGGGCCTGGTCGACCCCGAGGTCGACGTGCGGCCCACGCACCACCAGATCGACGACCTCATCAACGAGCTGTCGGCCCGGGCCGAGCGCGACGAGCGGGCGCTCGTCACCACCCTCACCAAGCGGATGGCCGAGGACCTCACCGAGTACCTCATGGAGGCGGGCATCCGCGCGCGCTATCTGCACTCGGAGGTGGGCACGCTCGATCGGATCCGCATCGTCCGCGAGCTGCGCCTGGGCGAGTTCGACGTGCTCGTCGGGGTGAACCTGCTGCGCGAGGGTCTGGACCTTCCCGAGGTGACGCTCGTGGCCATCCTCGACGCCGACAAGGAGGGCTTCCTGCGCGGGACAACGTCGCTCATCCAGACCATCGGGCGCGCGGCGCGCAACGTCGAGGGGCGGGTGATCATGTACGCCGACAACGAGACCGAGGCCATGCGGACCGCCATCGACGAGACGAACCGCCGGCGCGCGATCCAGGTGGCGTACAACGAGGAGCACGGGATCACTCCCACCCTGTCTCTTATACACATCTCCGAGCCCACGAGACATATCT
>JARFPS010000027.1 GCA_029288175.1 Miltoncostaea sp.
CGCCATCGCGCTGTCGGAGATGAAGGACGACCCCAAGCTCACCGGGCGGGGCCAGGCCATGTGGGGCATGGGGCTGGGGATCGCCACGCTCGTCGGCTGGGTCGTGCTGTTCGTCGTGGCCGCCGCCGCCGGCTGACGACCGGGCCGGGACGGCGGTCAGCGCAGGGGCCGCACCGCCACGTTCCCCGAGGAGGCATCGAACACCAGGCGCACGTTCGGCTCGACGCTGCGGGCCTCGGCCGCGGTGATCCCCGGGAAGCCCCGCACCCCGAGCGACTCGCAGTCACCGGCCATGTCGCACTCGATCTCGCCCACCTGGACGATGCGGTCGTTGTTGGCCGCGAAGACCTTGATCTGGGTCTCGCCGGCCGGGGGCAGCACCTCGGGAAGATCCACGCCCCCCGTCCAGACGACGATGCCCACCACGGCGAGGACGAGCGCCAGGAGGGCGGCGTAGATGGCCAGAGTCTGTTTCATGCTGCCTTTCGGTGCTCTCAGAGTCCGGGGATGGTACTCGCGCCGTCCGGCGAGTGCGCGGGCAGGAGGGGCTCCGGGTAGCCGCGCCGTCGGAGCTCGCCGGCTCCGAGACGCCAGGGCTCGTGGACCTCGGGGCGCCGCAGGTCGGAGAGCTCCGGCACGAATCGGCGCACGTACTCGCCGTCGGGATCGAACCGCTGTGCCTGACGAAGGAGGTTGAAGCGCCGATTGGGCCGGGTGTCGTTGCCGGTGCCGGCCACCCACTGCCAGTTCCCGGAGTTGTTCGCGAGATCGCCGTCCGCGAGGTGGGCGAGGAAGAACTCGGCGCCGTGGCGCCAGTGCACGCGGACCTCTTTGGTGAGGTAGGACGCCACGATCAGGCGTGCACGGTTGTGCATCCACCCCTCGCGCAGGAGCTGCCGCATCCCCGCATCCACGATGGGGATGCCGGTGCGGCCCTCGCACCACGCCTCGAAGGCGCGATCGTCCTCGACCCACCCTCGGTCCCGGTCGCGGTAGTCCCGGCGCGGCAGGGCCGGAAAAGCCCGCAGCACCTGGTGGTGGAAATCGCGCCAGCAGAGCTGCCGGGTGAAGGCCTCGTCGCCCCGCGCCATGGCCAGCTCCGCCGCGCGGCGCGGCGAGACGGTCCCGAAGTGCAGGTGCGGGGACAGCCGCGAGGTGCCGTCCCGGGCGAGCTGGTCCGACTCGTCGGGGTAGTCCGCCAGCCGGCCGTCCAGGAAGCCCGCCAGGAGGCGCTCCCCCTCCTCGAACCCGCCGCGCGGGCGCTCGGGGGCCGTGCCCGTCACGACGGGTCCGCGCTCAAAAGGCGGAGCCTGGACCCCGTCCGGCAGCTCCACCCGCGTGGGCGCCCTCTCCACGCCCCGCCACGCGACCTCGCTCCACGCGCGCCAGAACGGCGTGAACACCTTGTAGTGATCACCGGTCGTCGGCTCCACCTCACCCGAGGGCACCACCGTGGCCCCCGGGTGCTCCACCACCGGGCGCTCCCGCCCCACGGCGTCGCGCAGGCCCGCCAGCCGCGAGGCCGCGTAGGCGCTGTCGTCGCGCGAGAGGTGGATGGCCGACGCGCCCACCTCGCGCGCCAGCGACACCGTCTGCTCCACCACGTCGCCCTCGCGGACGACCAGGCCCCCGCCCTTCTCGCGGAGCCCGCCGTCGAGGTCGGCGAGGGACTCGCCGAGGAACGCCCGCCGGTTGGGGGTGGCGAACCCGGCGCGCTCGATGGCCGCGTCATGCACGAACAGCGGCACCACGCGGTCGGCCGTGCGGACGGCCTCCGACAGCGCCGGCTGGTCGGTGAGCCGGAGGTCGCGCGTGAACAGCACGACCGCCGTGCGTGACCCATCCGTCATCGGGTCGGGATCCCCAGGGCGTCGCCCGCCAGCTTCACACCGATCACCAGCATCACCGCACCACCGTTGCTCCGCTCCTTCGAGCCGGCTCCCCTGGACGCCGGTGAGGGATGCTAGCCGGGCCATGTCGCGCACCACCGCCGTCTCCACCCCTTCGGGGTGGTCTGTCGTCGACGAGAGCGGGCCCGGACCGTTCGTCTGCCGCCGCGTCTACGAGGCGCCGGGTGGCACCCGCGCGGTGTGGGAATCGCGACGTCACCGCAAGGGGCTGGGGCTGGCCCGGCCGGGGCGCGTGCGCAAGCCGCTGCGGCGCTTCTGGAGTGCGCCGCCCGGCCGGCAGAACACGCTGATCGCGGTCCTCTTCATGGTCGGCGCCGCCCTGTTCGGCCTCGGTTCGGTGCCTCTCTACAGCGACCGGGTGGGGGCGGAGCAGGTGGGCCTCACCTTCTTCGCCGGCTCGGTGTTCTTCACCGCAGCGGCCTATCTCACGTTCTTCCAGGTGGTCAACGCCTCGCGCGACCCCCGCGGCGGGGCATTCGGCGCGCCCGAGCGCCCCGGCTTCTGGTCCTGGGAGCCCCGGCGCATCGATTGGTGGGCCACGTCGGTCCAGTTCGTCGGCACGGTGTTCTTCAACGTCAGCACCTTCGCCGCCACGCTCGGGCTGGGACTCGACGCCGAGGAGCGCTTCGTCTGGGCGCCCGACGCTCTGGGCTCCATCGCGTTCCTGGCCGCGAGCGCGTTCGCCTACGCGGAGGTCGCGCACCGATCCCCGGGATCCGGGCGCGGCCCGGTGGAATGGTGGATCGCCGTGCTGAACGTGCTCGGCTCCCTCGCCTTCGGCCTGGCGGCCGTCGCGGCCTTCCTCGTCCCCGACACCGGCGAGCCCCTCAGCGTCGCGCTGGTCAACGCGGGCACCTTCGCCGGAGCGGCCTGCTTCTTCGCGGGGGCCTACCTGCTGGTGCCCGAAGCGGCCGAGATCGAGGAGATCGCGCCGTCCGCCTGACGCCGAGGGCCATGAGGCCCGCCGGTCGCGACGTTCACCGGCACCGGCGGAGAACGTGAGAACACGTCTCGTTCCCATCGCCTTTGCCGGTGGCCGCCGACGCGCCAAGCTGGGTCCATGAGCGAATCCACGCACGCCACCCACCCGGAACACCCCCACGTCCACGGCCCCGGTTGCGGTCACGCCGCGGTCGTCCACGAGGGGCACGTCGACTACCTGCACAACGGGCACCTGCACCATCCGCACGACGACCATGTCGACGAGCACGCCATCGCGGTCTCGGCGGCGAACCCGGACGCCTGCACGCCGGACCACGCCTGCGCCGGCCACGACGCGGCACACGTGCACGAACCGGGCTGCGGCCACCCCGCGGTTCCGCACGGCGACCACGTCGACTACCTGGTCGAGGGGCACCTGCACCATCCGCACGCCGGCCACTGCGACGATCACGGGGCTCTTCTTTCCGCGACCTGATCGCCGCCTCATCGTCCCGCACGCCGCCGGGCCGGGCCAGATGAGAATGCTTATCATTCATGCGAGACTCGCAGCGTGGACGAGGCGCTTCGGGATCAATGGCTGGCCAGAGCCCATGAGCGGCTCGGCGCCAGCGGACGACGACCGGGGACGGCCCGGAAGGAGGTCCTCGAGACGATG
>JARFPS010000073.1 GCA_029288175.1 Miltoncostaea sp.
CGTCGACGGCGTGGAGGGCGAGTCGCTGGCCGTCGCGCTCGCGACGCGCGGGGTGGCCGTCTCGCCCGGCTCGCCCTGCGGCGAGCACGCCGGCAAGGAGTCACCGACCCTCCTGGCCATGGGCCGAGTGGCCCCGCTGACGCTCTCGTCGGTCCTGTTCAGCGCATCGTGGACGACCACCGACCGCGAGATCGAGGTGGCCGTCGCGGCCTTCGCCGACGCGGTGGAGCGACTGCGCGCCGTGAGCCCGCTGCGGTGATGGGCGAGGCCGCGCGGATCGTGGACGCGCTCGGTACCTACTGCCCGGTGCCCATCGCCCTGACGGCGCGTGCCGCGCGCGACCTCGGGCCGGGGGACGTCATCGAGCTGCTGGCCGACGACCCGTTGATCGAGGTCGACCTGCCCGCCTGGTGCCACCGCCAGGGCCACGAACTCCTGGCCCTGGTCGAGGACGCCGGGTGCTACCGGGCCCGCGTTCGGTTCGGGGCCACCTGAGCGGCCCCGTCAACGCTTCCCGAACTCCGAGCTCCACACGGCGACGCCGGAGTACCCGTCCAGGCGCGCGTTCTTACGCAGCGCGACGCCCTGGTGCTCCCAGTCCCGGCGCAGCAGGTTGCGCCGGTGACCGGATGACTTGAGCCAGCCGTCGAGGATCGCGCGCGGCGCGCCGAGCTCGCCCGTTCCCATGGCGATATTCTCGCCCATCGCACGCCCGTTGTAGCTCCGGCGGACGATCGCCCCGAACGAGCGTCCGGTGGGCGTGTGCGAGAACTGCTGGTAGCGCAGCATGGCGGCGTTCTTGGCGCGCGCCGCGCGGTTCAGCCCGGGATGCGTGACCAGGCGCGACCGCCCGGCCTTGGCGCGCGTGCGGTTGATCAGGCAGCGCATCACCTTCTCCTGCACGCGGGGCGCCAGCGCCCTGTTGTCGCCCTTGCCGCCGCACGCGCTCGCGGGGGGAAGGAGGCGGTGATCGGCCGCCGACGCGTGCGGCGCCTGGGCGGCGCCGCCGAGGAGCGCGCCGCCCACGGCGAGGCCGGCGGCGGCGAGGCTGAGCGCGGATCGGCGCGGAAGGAGGGAGGGCTGCATACCTCGTCCGGGGGAGGGGGTTCAGCGGGCTGCACCTCGGTTATCGACACCGATCCGGCAAAACGTGATGAAAACTTCGGAATCACGCCGTCGCAGGTCCCCATCGGGTCACCCATGCCCCCACCGGGGTGATCCCGGTTCACCGAAGAGGTGATCCCCGACCCCCTCTCGGGCGGGCCTTGACGCTACGAACACACGTTCGCTAGGGTGCCGAGCCCATGCCGCGCGAGGCCCCCACCGACGGCGACACGCGACTGCGCTGGCGGGTCGTCGGCGACGACGGTCGCAACGGGCAACAGCGCCTGTTCGAGCACGAGGACGGCTGGCAGCGCGGCCGCGGCGAGCTGGCCGGGCTCGAGCTGCTCTACGTGCGCGGGAAAAGGGTGATCAACCGCGTTCACGAGGCGTCACGGCAACCCTTCCGCTGGACCGTGAACCCCTACCGCGGCTGCAGCCACGCGTGCGTGTACTGCTTCGCGCGGCCCACACACGAGTACCTCGGCCTGGGCATCGGCGACGACTTCGATCGCAGGATCGTGGTGAAGATCAACGCCCCCGAGAGGGCGCGCGCCGAGCTGGCGGCGCCCGGCTGGCGCGGCGAGAGCGTGGCGCTCGGGACGAACACGGACCCCTACCAACCAGGCGAGAAGAGGTTCGGCCTCACCCGGGGGGTGCTCGACGCGCTGGCCGACGCCGGCAACCCCTTCTCGGTGCTCACGAAGTCCCCCCTCATCCTGCGCGACATGGACGTGCTGGCGCGCGGGGCCGCACGAGCAGAGGTCATGACCGCGCTGTCGGTCGGCACGCTCGACCGGACGGTCTGGCGCGCGACGGAGCCGAAGGCGCCCGACCCGCGGCGACGCCTCGAGGCCGTCGCGCGGCTCAACCAGGCGGGCGTGCCCTGCGGGGTCCTGATCGCCCCGGTGCTTCCCGGCCTGAGCGACTCGGAGGAGTCCTTGCGCCAGGTCGTGCGCGGCGCCGTCGCCGCGGGCGCGACCTCGATCGAGGCGGTGATGCTCCACCTGCGTCCCGGTGTGCGCCAGCACTACCTGGGCTGGCTGTGGCGCCGGCATCCGCACCTTGCCGGCGCCTACCAGCGGCGCTATCGCGACCGCTCGTACGGACCGGCCGAGGAGCGGCGGCGCCTTCGGCGGCTGGTCGCCGCCCTGGTGGACGACGAGGGCGGCGCGACCGCCCGGACCAGACTCGGAGGGAGAGCCGGGGGCCGCGACGGAAACGTAAGCGAGCCCTTGCGTGAGGCCGTCTGAGGGCGACTCGCGGGTGGAATGAAACGCCCGATACCCCGCTTTTCATGCGGTCTTTCGGGCAATCGTGCTGCCGCCTATTCCATTTCGACCGGCGGCCTGCATAGGATACCCGCGTATCGTCAATCTGTGACGATCGTGACGTACCCAAAACACGGGGCGCGCCCGGTCGTCAGAGGGAGCACATTTCATCAATGGAACGTTCAGGTGATCCGCAACTCATAGGAGTGCCGGTCTTCACCGTGGGCTCGATCGCTCTTGGTTTCCATCTGGTCGAGTACTACGCCTCCGGCAACTTTGGTGGGCCGATTCCGATCATCCTCGGCTGCACCGGTCTCTTCCTCTTCCTGGCCGCTTTCTGGGCACTCGCCATCGGCGCGTCCTGGGTCGCCGGCTTCTTCGCTCTTTATGGTGGTTTTTGGATCAGCTACTCGCTGCTGGTCCTCGGTCTGAACAACGGTTGGTACACGGCCGACGTACCGTTCGGTGAGGGTGACGCCTTTGGTGGCAACCTTCAGCACACGGTCGCGGCGATTGCCATCTCGTGGGCAGCGATCTTGTTCTTCCTGGCGCCGTCCTCGTTCAGGCTTCCGCTCATCTACGGCGCGATCAACGCTCTGGTCGTCGTGGCCCTGTGCCTCGTCGCCACCGCGTTCCTGATCACGCCGGACGACGGTGGCCTCTGGGCCGAGAACGTCCTCAACGTCGCCGGCATCGTCGTCTGGGTCTTCGCGGGCCTCGGCGCGTGGGTGTTCATGTGCGTCGCGGACATCTCGCTCGGTGGCAAGGGCTTGCCCCTGGGACCCGTTCTCAGGAAGCCGGCCGAATAGCCACGCTCCCTGCTTAGGGGGACAGGGCTCAACGCCCTGGCTCGAAACCCCCGGTCCGCCTCGGCGGGCCGGGGGTTTCTTTTTGCCCTCAGCCCCCGGCGGCCCGCTCGTGATGGCCGCCGAACTGGAATCGCATGGCCGACGTGACCTTGTCGGCGAAGGTGTGATCCTGGCGCGAACGGAAGCGCGCGTAGAGCGCTGAGGTCAGCACCTCGGCCGGCACGGCCTCCTCGATGGCGAGGTTGATGGTCCAGCGCCCCTCGCCCGAGTCGGAGACGCGCCCCTCATAGCCCGCCAGATCGGGATCGGCGGCCAGCGCGATGGCGGTGAGGTCGAGCAACCACGACCCGATGACGCTGCCGCGCCGCCACACCTCGGCGACGTCGGCCATGTTCAGCTCGTAGTCGAGGTCGTTGTTCATGCGCGGAGCCGTCTCGGCGTCGACCGCGTGCTCCTTCAGGTCGATGTTCGAGTTCCTGAGGATGTCGAGACCCTCCGCGTAGGCGGCCATGACCCCGTACTCGATGCCGTTGTGGACGGTCTTCACCAGGTGGCCCGCGCCCGGGGGGCCGCAGTGCAGGTAGCCCTGGTCGGCCGTGCTGTCCATCCCCTCGCGCCCAGGCGTGGGCTCGATGTCTCCCGGACCGGGGGCGATCGACGCAAAGAGAGGGTCCAGGCGCTTCACGGGCTCGGTCTCGCCACCGATCATGAGGCAGTACCCGCGATCGAGGCCCCAGACGCCCCCGCTGGTGCCGACGTCGAGATAGTGGATGCCCTTCTCGGCCAGGGCCGCCGCGCGGCGGCGGTCATCGCGGAAGTAGGAGTTGCCGCCGTCGATGACGATGTCGTCCGACTCCATCAGCGCGCCGAGCTCGTCGACGACCTGATCGGTGAGCGCCGCGGGGATCATGACCCACGCCGCGCGCGGCACATCGAGCTTGGCGACGAAGTCCTCGAGCGAGGAGGCGCCGACGGCCCCTTCCTTCTCGAGCTCGGCCACCGAGCCCTGATCGACGTCGTAGACCACCGCCGTGTGGCCGTCCCGCGAGATGCGGCGAACGATGTTGGCGCCCATGCGCCCCAGTCCGATCATGCCCAGCTGCATGCGCCTTCTCCTTGTGAACACCCAAGGCGCGTGCGTGCGACGCGCCGCCCTTCGTCGTGTCAGGCGGCTCGCACGATAGCCGCAAAAGAAGCGGCATCCAGGCTGGCGCCACCGACGAGTACACCGTCGATGTCCTTCTGGCCCATCAGCTCGGAGGCGTTGTCGGGCTTGACGCTTCCCCCGTAGAGGATGCGCACGCGCTCCCCGTCGATGAGGCCGGCGGACACCGCGCGGACGTGTGCGACGGTCTCCTGGGCGATCTGCGGCGTGGCCGTACGGCCGGTGCCGATGGCCCAGATCGGCTCGTAGGCGATCGACAAGCGCTCCTCGTGGACGCCCTCGAACGGGGTGAGTGCCGCCCGCAGCTGCGCGGTGAGCCAGGCTTCGGTCTCGCCCGCCTCGCGCTGATCGAGCGACTCGCCCACGCAGAGGATCACGGACAGCCCCGCGTCGATCGCGGCGCGGACCCGCACCGCCACCTGCGCGTCGGTCTCCCCGGCGGCGCGGCGCTCGGAGTGACCCACCAGCGTCCCGGCGGCCCCGGTGGCGGCGATCATCCCCGCCGAGATCTCCCCGGTGTGGGCGCCGGCGTCGGCCTCGTGCACCGCCTGGGCCAGCACCGCCACCTGCGAACCGGCGAACGCGGCGGCGGCGGGCTGCAGAGCCGTGAAGGGCGGGCAGACGGCCACCTCGGCCTCGACCGGGCCGTCGCCCAGCTCCGCCAGCAGCGCCGCGGCGTACTCGGTCGCCTCGGCGCCGGTCTTGTGCATCTTCCAGTTCCCCGCCACGAGGGGGCGCCGGTCGCTCATGACGCCGTGATCGCCGCCACGCCGGGCAGCGTCTTGCCCTCGAGCATCTCGAGCGCGGCGCCGCCGCCGGTGCTGACGTGGCTGAAACGGTCCGCCAGTCCGAACTCGGCCACGGCGGCGCCACTGTCGCCGCCGCCCACGACGGTCACCGCGTCGGCCCCGGCCATCGCATCGGCGACCGCGCGGGTGCCGTCGGCGAAGGGAGGGATCTCGAACGCCCCCATGGGGCCGTTCCAGAAGACCGTCGCCGCCGCGTCGATGGCCTCACGGAAGCTGGCGGCCGTGCGGGGGCCGATGTCCACGCCGAGCAGATGGTCAGGCAGGGAGTCGCTGGAGTAGACCGACAGCTCGGCGCCCGCCTCGAAGCGGTTGGCGCAAAGGATGTCGACCGGCAGCTGGAGCGCGCAGTTCACGCGCCCGGCGGCCTCCAGCAAGGAGCGCGCCATGGCCTGCGCCTCCTTGCCCTCGTGCTTGCTGCGCCCGACGGGGTCGCCCAGCGCCGCGAGGAACGTGAAGCACATGGCGCCGCCGATGAGGATGCGGTCGCAGGTGTTGAGCAGGCTCTCGATGAGCGGAAGCTTGTCGCTGACCTTGGCGCCTCCGAGGATCGCCACGAAGGGCGAGCCGGGATCGAGCAGCAACCCGTTCATGACCTCGACCTCGCGGGCGAGCAGCAGGCCGGCGTAGGAGGGCAGGCGGCGCGCGACGGCCTCCGTCGAGGCGTGCGCGCGGTGCGCCGCGCCGAAGGCGTCGTTGACGTAGTGCGTGAAGCCCGAGGCCAGCATGTCGGCGTGCGAGGGGTCGTTGGCCTCCTCGCCGGGATGGAAGCGCAGGTTCTCGAGCATGATCACCTGCCCGGGGCGCAACGACTCGGCGGCCGTGCGGACCTCGGTCCCCACGCTGTCATCGAGCAACTCGACCGGGCGCACCAGGAGCTCCGCCAGCCGCTGCGCGCAGGGGGCGAGGCTCAGCTCCGGGACGCGCTCGCCCTTGGGCCGCCCCAGGTGCGAGCACACCGCCACGCCCGCACCGTTGCGCAGCAGGTACCGCAGGGTGGGGAGCGTCGCGCGGATCCGCGCGTCATCGGTGATCGTGCCATCGTCGAGCGGCACGTTGAGGTCGGAGCGCACGAGCACTCGCGCGCCCGACCAGTCGGTGCCGGGCTGATCGACCCGCCGAGGCTGCGCCATCAGCCGAGGATGCGCTCGGCCAGATCCACGACCCGGCACGAGTAGCCCCACTCGTTGTCGTACCAGGAGATGATCTTCACGGTCTTGCCGCTGGCCATCGTGAGGCTGCCGTCGACCAGCGAGCTGAGCGGATCGCCCACGATGTCACGCGACACGATGGGGTCCTCCGTGTAGCCGAGGAC
>JARFPS010000081.1 GCA_029288175.1 Miltoncostaea sp.
GGTCTAGGGCGCCAGCAGGGCCTCGGCCGCGCCGCGCGAGATGTCGATCATCGGGTCGGCGAACAGCGCCAGTCCGATGATGGCGATGGCGGCGGTGCCGGTGGCCATCATGACCGGCGCCGGCACGGCCAGCAGTCGGGCAGGGCGCTCGCCGTCGGCGGGCGTGCCCAGCCACATCACGCCGAGGATGCGCAGGTAGTACCCGAGGCTCACGACGCTGCCGAGTGCCCCGACGATCGCCAGCCAGGTCATGTTGGCCTCGACGGCCGCGCTGAACAGCAGGAACTTCCCGATGAACCCCGCCAGCGGCGGGAAGCCGGCCAGCGACAGCATGGCCAGGGTGGCGGCGACGCCCAGCACCGGCCGGGCCCGCGCGTAGCCCGCGAACGCCTCGAGCATCTCGCCGTTCTCGACCTCGCGCTCGCGGATGATCACCACGGCGAAGGCGGTCATCGTCATGGCCAGGTACACGATGAGGTAGTAGATGACCGCCTCCGCGCCCTGCACCGAGCCCGCGGCGACGCCGATCAGCAGGTAGCCCGCGTGGGCGATGCTCGAGTAGGCGAGCATCCGCTTGAGGCTGTCCTGGGCCAGGGCCGCCACGTTGCCCACCACGATGCTCGCTACCGCAAGCACGGCGATAGCGACCCGCCAGTCGCCCGCCAGATCGGGCAGCACGCCCTGGAAGATGCGCAGGAACGCCGCCAGCGCCGCGGCCTTGGTGGCCGTCGACATGAACGCGGTGATGCTGGTCGGCGCGCCCTCGTAGACGTCCGGCGTCCACATGTGGAACGGGACGGCCGATGCCTTGAACCCGAGCCCCACCACGATCAGGGCCATCGCGGCGATAACCAGGGGCTCGCCGGCGAAGCTCGTGCCGCCCAGCTGCTCGCCGATCTCGGCGAGGTCGACCGTCCCCGTGGCGCCGAACAGCAGGGCGAACCCGTAGAGCAGGATCGACGAGCCCACGGCCCCGGTGATGAGGTACTTCAATCCGCTCTCGAGCGACCGCTCACGCCACACCTCGAGCGCGCACAGCACGTACAGGGCCACCGAGAGCGTCTCGATGCCCAGGAAGAGCACGATCAGATCGCCCGCGGAGGCGACCAGCATCATGCCCGCGACGGCCACCATCACCAGCCCGGCGAACTCGCCGCGCCGGTCGACGGCGGCCGACTCGCGCCAGGCCAGGCCGATCACGAGCGCCGCGGACACGAGGAAGATCGCCGACAGCAACAGGCTGAAGCGGTCGCTCCGGATGCCGCCGCCGAAGGCCTCCTCGCGGTCGCCCCACAGCAGGACGATCATCACGAAGGCGGCCACGATCCCCGCCAAGGAGATGGCGCTGGGTCCGTAGCGGCGGATCTCGTAGCGGTTGAACAGGCCCATGCTCATGGCGAGGACGCCTGCAGCAGCCACGATGATCTGGGGGGTGGCGGCGACCACGTTGAGGTGCGTCATGGCGTGGCTCCGTCCTCGGGCAGCGTGTCCGCCTCGTCACCCGGAAGCGGCACGGCCTCCGGCGGTGGGTTGGGCTCCACCTCGACGGCGATCTGGTCCGCAGGCCGCTCGGCGGCGATCTGCGCCGGGGCGATGGCCTCCTCGACCGAGGCCTCGGTGGCACCCATCAGCGACATCGGCCAGAGGGCGATGAGGAACATCACGATCAGCACCGGCGCCAGCGTCACGTAGTCGACCGTCCGGAGCTCCGCCCTCCGGGCGTCGACGCCCTTCTCGCGCAGGGCGGTGGAGGTCTGGTAGAGCCGCAGCATGTAGACGGCCGCGTAGACGATGCCGATGGTGGCCAGCACCGCGAGCACGATGTGCTGCCGGAAGACGCCGGTGAGGATAAAGAACTCGCCGACGAAGCTGTTGGACCCCGGGATGGCCAGCGAGGCCATGGCCACGACCAGGAAGACCCAGGTCAGGCGCGGGGCGCGCGCGGCGAGGCCGCCCACGTCGTCGATGACCTCATCGCCGCCGGTGCCACGCATGATGACCCCCACGATGGTGAAGGCGGCGACCACGACGATGCCGTGGTTGACCATCTGCAGCACCGCGCCCTGTCCGGCCTGGACGTCGAAGGCCACGATTCCCAGCAGGATGAAGCCCAGGTGGGCGAGGCTGGAGTAACCCACCAGCAGCCGCATGGTGTGCGCCCTCCAGGCCAGCAGCGAGCCGTAGACGATGCCGATGACCGACAGGATCCCGATGGCGAGCGCCAGCTTGTCGGCGCCCTCCGGGAACAGCGGCAGCCCGATCCTCAGGAAGCCGTAGGCCCCCGCCTTGCTCATCACGGCGGCCAGCAGTCCGGTCACCACGATCGGCGCCGCCACGTAGGCGTCCGGCAGCCATCCGTGGAAGGGCCACAGCGGGAGCTTGATCACGAATGCGACGGCGAAGCCGAGGAACAGCAGGGTCGAGGTGGTGCCGCCGAAGTCGATCCCCTTCAGCTCGGCGATCTCGAAGGTGAACTGGCCGGTGACGTCCTGGGCGCTGAAGGCCGTGGCGACGATCGCGACCAGCATCAGGAGGCTGCCGAGCATGGTGTAGATGACGAACTTGGTCGTCGCGATCGCCCGTCGCTGACCGCCCCACATCCCGATCAGGAAGTAGAACGGGATGAGCATGGCCTCCCAGAAGACGTAGAACAGCACCAGGTTGCCGGCGGCGAACACTCCCATCAGGCCGGCCTCGCCCAGCAGAAGCAACGCCAGGAAGGCGATGGGGCGGTTCGGCGTCTTCCACACCAGCGAGGCGATGGCGACCAGGAACAGCCCGGCGGTGAGCATCAGCAGCCACAGCGAGATGCCGTCGACGCCGACGATCCACTCCAGGCCCACCTGGTCCGCCCAGTTCTGACGGTCGACGAACTGCAGGCCGCCCTCGGAGCGGTCGAAGTCGGCGACCATCACGGCACCCACGACCACCGTGGCCAGCGCGCCGAGCACGGCGAGCGCCTTGGCCACATCGACCCGGTCCTCGGGCACCGCGAGCAGCAGCAGCGCCGCGGCGAGGGGGATGACGATCATGAGGGTCACGTACGGCATGCGCTCTCCCTACGTGCCCACGAGGATGAAGATGACGCCGACGATGGCGAGGCCGGCGATCATGGTGAACACGTACAGGCGGACCAACCCGGCCTGCAGGAACGACAGCCCGCGAGCGGTTTCGAGGGTCGCGACCACCGTGGAGCGGATGGAGCCCTGGATGGCGGCCGGCTCCATGAAGTCGCGCAGGAAGGCGCCGACCTGGCGCCCCGGCTCGATGAGGAACTTCTCGAAGGCCCAGTCGAAGTAGTAGCCCTGGTGCAGCACCTCGCGGTAGCGCGCGAGGGTCTTGGCGTGGGCCAGGCGGCGCTCCGAGCCGTGGCCGAAGAGCCACCAGGCGACACCGATGGCGACCACGCACAGGGCGACCGAGACCAGGCTCGTCGCCGCCTCGAGGCCCAGTGAGGGCTTCAGGTCCGGTGTGCCGACGACGGGATCGAGCCAGTCGTCCACGAGCTTCCAGCCCTGCGGCACCTGGATCCAGCCGGCGAAGGTCGCCAGGAAGGCCAGGATCAGGACGGGAGCCGCCATGACCCAGGTGGTGACGTGGGGCTCGGGGTTGTAGCCGCCGTCCGGGTCGGGCCCGTAGAAGGCCCGGAACACCAGCCGGAACATGTAGAAGGCCGTCAGGCCGGCGCCCAGGATGCCCACGATCCCCACGATGACCCCCAGCGTGCCCTGGGCCAGCGCGTAGGCGAGGATCTCGTCCTTGCTGAAGAAGCCGCTGAACGGCGGGATGCCCGAGATGGCGAGCGCGCCGACCAGCATGCCGACGAACGCGGCTCTCAGGCGGCCGCGCAGGTTGCCCATGCGGTCCAAGCTCTGCTCACCGAGCATCGCGTGGATGACGATCCCGGCCGACAGGAACAGGCAGGCCTTGAAGAAGGCGTGGGTCATCATGTGGAACATGGCCGCGCCGTAGAGCCCGAGACCGGCGGCCACCATCATGTAGCCGATCTGGCTGACGGTGCTCCATGCCAGCACGCGTTTGATGTCGTCCTGGACGGTGGCGATCGTGGCCGCCATGAAGAGGGTGATGGCCCCGACCACGGCGATCGTGCCGGCGGCGTAGGGCGCCAGCTCGTACAGCGCGTTCGATCGGGCGACCATGTACACGCCGGCCGTCACCATCGTGGCGGCGTGGATCAGGGCGCTGACCGGGGTCGGGCCCTCCATGGCGTCGGGGAGCCAGGTGTGGAGCGGTATCTGGGCGCTCTTGGCCGCGGCGCCCACGAACAGCAGGAAGCCCACCGCCTCGGCCGAGGTGGAACCGTCGCCCAGCCCGCCCTCGGCGGTGGCGAACACCTCGGTGTACTCCAGGGTGCCCAGGTCGCGGATGAGCAGGAACGCGGCGAGCACCATGCCCACGTCGCCGATGACGTTGACGACGAAGGCCTTCTTCGAGGCCGCCACCGCCGACGGGCGGTCGTAGTAGTAGCCGATGAGCAGGTAGGAGGCGAGTCCCACGAACGCCCAGCCCACGATCAGGAAGAGGTAGTTCGCGGCCAGCACCAGCAGCAGCATCGAGAAGACGAAGAAGGTCATCTCGGCGAAGTAGCGCCGGTAGTCGCGGTCCTCCTCCATGTACTCCATGGAGTAGAAGATGATCAGCGACCCGACGCCGGTGATGATGAGCATCATGAAGGTGCTCAGCTGGTCGACCTGCAGCGCCAGATTGATCTCGAGGTCGCCGACCGCGGCCCACTCCCAGAGGGTGGTCACCTCGGTCCGCTCCTCGGCGTCGCGCCCCAGCAGGTCGACGAAGATCGCGATGACCAGGGCGAAGGCCGCGGCCACCGAGCCCACGGCGATGACGCGGGTGATGCGGCGGTCGGGCTCGGTCGGCCAGAGCATCAGCACGATGCAGGCCACCAGGGGCAGCGCGAGGACGATCCATGGCAGGACGGAGAGCATCAGCCGCGCAGCCTCGTCATCTCATCGATGTTGAGCCGCAGCCGCTGGCGGTACACCGCCACCACCAGGCCGAGGCCGATCACGACCTCCGCGGCCGCCACCACCATGACGACCAGGGCGAACGTCTGGCCGTCGGTGGTGTCCCAGAAGCGGCTGAAGCCGACCAGCGTGACGTTCGCCCCGTTGAGCATCAGCTCCACGGCCAGCAACACCATCAGCGGGTTGCGACGGATCATCACGCCCAGCAGGCCGATCAGGAACATCGCCCCGCTGACCAGCAGATAGGCGAGAAGGGGGACGCCCGAGCCGCTCATCGCCCGCGCTCCAGCTGCACGGCCCGCTTGGCCAAGAGCACCGCGCCCACGGCCGCCACCAGCAGCACCAGCGAGGTGGCCTCGAACGGAACGATGTAGTCGTCGATGAACGACCGGCCGATGGCCTCGGGTCCGCCGAAGTCCGGGTTCTCTCCCCCGGGCGTCGCGACGGTCCCGCCCTCCTGCAGCTCGTCGCGGACCGCCAGGTCGGTGGTCAGCAACACCACCAGCGCCTGCGCGGCGAGCACCACGATCACCAGCCAGGCGACCGGCTGCCAGCGCACCAGCGGGTCGGCCACCGCAGCCAGCGGTCGCTCGCCCATGTATGCGATGACGAACAGGAACAACACCACGATGGCGCCGGCATAGACGATCACCTGGATGACCGCCACGAACGGGGCCGTCAACAGCACGAACAGCACGGCCACCGACAGGAGGGCGCCGATCAGCGACACCGTCGCCCGGAAGGTGCCGGGCAGCGCCACCACGAGGATGCTGAACTCGATCGCCCCGGCCGCGGCCACGCTGAACACCAGCTGCTCGAAGGTGAAGGCGCCCATCGCGAGCGTCAGCGCGAGGGTCAAGCCCACGATGAACGAGATCGTCGCGACGGTCGCGACGATCCCGATGGTCAGCGACGATCCCTTCACGGGCGCCCCGCCGGTGTCGGTGCGCGACGGATCACTCGGCGCCGGGCTCCTCGTGCCGCAGCGGCACCGGCTTGGGGTGCGGCGCCAGCAGCATGTCCTTGTGGTAGATCTCGGCCTCGCGCCCGCGCTCGGACATCTCGTACTCGGCCTCGAGCGTGATGGCGTCGAACGGGCACGCCAGCTCGCAGTAGCCGCAGAAGATGCAGCGCAGCATGTTGATCTCGTAAATGCGGGCGTAGCGCTCGCCGGCGCTGACGCGGTTCTCCGGCGTGTTCTCCTCGGCCACGACGCGGATGCAGTCGGCCGGGCAGGCGGCCACGCAGAGGCTGCAGCCCACGCACTTCTCGAGCCCGTTGTCGTGGGTCCACAGCCGGTGGCGCCCGCGGAAGCGCGGGAAGACGGGGGTCTTCCGCTCGGGGTACCCGATGGTCTCGGGCTTCTTCAGCATCGTCTGGAACGTGACCTTGAAGCCCGCGATGGAGTCGGTTCTGCTCATGCTGTCCCCACTAGTTCTGGAACGCCAGTCCGATGACGATGGCCGAGATCACGAGGTTCAGCGTCGCCAGGGGCAACAGCACCTTCCATCCGAACTGCATCAGCTGGTCGTAGCGCAGGCGCGGGAGCGTCGCGCGCAGCCAGATGAACAGGAACAGCAGGACGATGATCTTGACCGCGAGCCACCACACGCCGTCGGCGAACGGCCCGGCGAACCCTCCCAGGAACAGCGTGGCCGCGAGCGCCGAGATGATCAGCATGTTCACGTACTCGGCCAGGAAGAACATGGCGAACTTCAGGCCGCCGTACTCGGTGTGGTACCCGGCCACCAGCTCGGATTCGGCCTCGGGCAGGTCGAACGGGGCGCGGTTGGTCTCGGCCACGGCGGCGATGACGAAGATCAGGAAGCCGAGGGGCTGATAGAGGATGAACCAGACCGTTTCCCGTTGGGCGTCCACGATCTCGACCAGCGACAGGCTCTGGGAGATCATCACGACGCCGATGACCGAGAGGCCCATGGCGACCTCGTAGCTCACGAGCTGCGCGGCGGTCCGGGCGGAGCCCAGCAGGCTGTACTTGTTGCCGCTGGCCCAGCCGCCCAGGATGAGGCCGTAGAAGCCGATGCCCGACAGCGCGAACAGGAACAGCACGCCCACGTTGAGGTCGGCGCCGACGAGCTGGACCTCCTCGCCGAACACCGTCACCACCGTGCCGAAGGGGATCACCGCCACCGCGGCCACGGCGGCGAAGACCGAGATGAGCGGCGCGAGCTGGAACAGAACGCGGTTGGCGCCGCGCGGGACGAAGTCCTCCTTGAAGATCAGCTTCACCACGTCGGCCAGCGGCTGCATGTAGCCGAGAACGCCGGTGCGGTTGGGGCCGTAGCGCCCCTGGGCGCGCCCGATGAGCTTCCGCTCCCACAGCAGGGTGTACGCGAACGCGGTGACCAGCACGAACACCACGATCACGGCCTTGATGAGGATGACCAGGAACGGTTCCGAACCCGGGTTCACGCGGCGCCCACCTCGGCTCTGACGGGACCGCGGTCGGCGGGGAGGATGCGGTCGATGCCGGAGCCGGGCACCCCGGTCGTGACGAAGACCGCTCCGTCCTGCAGGCGGTCGTCCACCTCGAGGGGCACGACGCAGGAGCCGTGGGGCGTCGTCAGGCGCACCCGATCGGCACCCTCCAGCCCGAGCTCGGCGGCCTGAGCGCCCGACAGCGACGCGGCGGCCCCGGTGCGGACGCCGGCCAGCGCATCGGAGCGGTGGCTCGTCGCGTCGCCGAAGATCGGCGTGGTCGCCACCACCGGCAGGCCCTCGCCGTCGGGTTCGCGCGCCGCGGTGCCGCCGTTGGGGAACGGGGCCGACGGCCGCGGCACCAC
>JARFPS010000101.1 GCA_029288175.1 Miltoncostaea sp.
CCGGCACGCCGTCTGCGGCCAGCAGAACCGTGATCCGAGAGGTCTCCAAGGCCCCCAAGGCCACCGCCGGCGCCAAGAGTATGCGCGACAACCAGCGCCTTGCCTCCTTCGGGCCGGCGGGCGCGACTCGGCGGATGGTGAAACGCCGCCGGCGCGGACTCCTCGACGCCAGCCTTAGACACGAGGTCGTCCTGACCGAGAGCGTGGCCCTCAAGTCACCTCGGTAGCCTTCTCCCGCGATGCACCTGCAGCCCGCAAGCGCTCAGTTCGACGGCATGGACTTCTTTGCGTCGGGGCTTCGAGCCGGAGCCGCGTACGAGATCTCTGGCGAGTCCTGCTGATCACCTTCGCCTCTTACGACGCGCACTCGTCATCTGCGGCCCCGCTGGGAGCGGCCTTTCGCCAACGCGGAATCGCCGCCGCGGAATCGATGCGTCTGCGACGCGACGTCTGTCTCGGGTGGCCCAGACCGACCCCCGCCGCGCTCAACGCCTTCTACGCCGATCTCGCGACGAGCGGACGCGCCGACGGCCGCGGCGGGCTCTCGGCGCGAACGGTCCGCTACATCCACACGATCCTCCGGAAGTCGCTCAAGGACGCCGAGCGCTGGAGCCGCGTGGCGCGCAACGTCGCGGATCTTGCCGACCCGCCGAGTGCGGGCGCGGCGCGGGCGCCCGAGATCAGGGCCTGGACGGCCGATCAGCTGCGCGAGTTCTTCGCGGCGATCGCCAACGACCGGCTCTACGCAGCCTTCTTGCTCGGGGCGACAACCGGGATGCGCCGCGGCGAGATCGCTGGGCTCCGCTGGTCGGATGTCGACCTCACCGCCGGCCGGCTCTCGGTTCGCCAGGCTCGGGCCACCGTCGGGTACGAGGTCATCACTTCAGAGCCCAAGACCGCCCGCGGTCGGCGTGTGGTGGCGCTCGACCGGTCGACCGTCGCGGCGCTTGGCGAGCACCGGCGCCGGCAGCTGGCGGAGCGAATCGCCCTCGGGCCCGACTACAACACCGACGACCTGGTCTTCTGCCGCCCGGATGGGAGTCCGCTCGACCCCGAGCACTTTCTCAAGCGGCTACAGCGCCTTGCCCGTGACCACGGTCTTCCGAAGACCACCTTCCACGGTCTGCGCCATACGAGCGCGACGCTGGCGCTGGCCGCCGGAATCCACCCCAAGGTCGTCTCCGAGCGTCTTGGGCACGGCGATGTGTCGCTGACGCTCAACACCTACTCGCACGCGGTTCCCGGTCTACAGGAGGACGCCGCTGAGCGAATCGCTGACCTGATCGTCGGCTGAGCGCCCCCAGGCGTTTGCAGAATGTTTGCAGGCGGCCTGCACTGCGAGGCGGCGGCGCATGCGTTCGCCAACAATAGCGGTCATATGCAGGTACTTCTTGATGGGCCGTGCAGGGATCGAACCTGCGACCTTGGGATTAAAAGTCCCCTGCTCTACCAGCTGAGCTAACGGCCCCGAGCACGAGGATAGTGCCCCGCCTGAGGGCGACCGGCGGAGCCCACCGGGGCGCCAGCCGGCGCGGCGACCCCGGGAACGTCGATGACGGCGGGCGGCGGCTCAGCCGCCCCAGCGACCACCGCTCTTGGGGCCGACCGCGGTGGCGAGGTCCTGCTCGGTGAACGCGCCGACGGCGCCCTCCCCCACGGCGTAGCGGTACAGCGCCACCGCGAAGATCTGGGTGAGCGCGGCGGTGATGATGGCGGCGATCACCACGATCAGCGCGGCCAGCGCGGCCAGGACGATCAGGACGGCCACCGAGCCGCTGGCGACCCCGATTCCCACCAGGATCGCCGCGGGCACGAGGGCGATGATCATGGGGATGAACCCGATGGTGAACTGACCGGTGATCTGCTCGCCCCACCGCTCGCGGAAGATCGAGGCCGAGCGCTTGATCGCCGTGACGGGCCCGAGGCCCTCGATGGCGATGATGGGGATGACCATGAACGTGATGAGTCCCCAGATGAGCGCGATGCCGCCCGCGATGACCGCGCCGAGCGGGCCCAGGCGGTCGCGGATCGCCTGAAGGATGATGTTGACGCTGGCGAGGATCCCGGCCCACCCGGCGATGGCGCCCGTGTGCTGCCGGGCGACCGCGACGCCGCTGGCGACCGTGGCGTCCTTGCCGTCGAGGACCTGCGCCGCTGCGGCGGCCAGCGAGACGTTGAAGAACACGGCGGCGAACGTGGAGAGGTAGATGGCGATGCCGGCGAGGACGATCCCCACGACGGTCAGGTCGCCGTCGAGGGCGATAACCGCCGGCAGGCCGAAGGCCATCAGCAGGAAGAACGAGGCGATGCCGCCCAGGATCGGGAACGCGGCGAGCGAGCGATCGCTCGTCAGCACTCCCCAGCTGACCTTCGCGAGCCGCCAGCCCCGCGAGATGCGTGCGAACACCTGAGTCCCTCCTCGAACGTGTCTCGACTCCCAGGCTATCGGCAGTCGCGGCGCGTTCCTTGCGCCGGGGAGGGAGCCGGGGATGCGCGGTAGTCTCAGTCACGTCCGAGGCGACCCGAGGGAGACATGACATGCCGGTGCTGAGCGAGGCCGAGATCTCCGCCGCCCTGCGGCAGCTGCCCGGCTGGGAGAGCGGCGGGAACGCGATCGTCAAGCAGTTCACCTTCGACGACTTCATGGGCTCGGTGGGGTTCGTCAACCGCGTGGCCGAGCCCGCCGAGGAGATGAACCACCATCCGGACCTGGCGATCTCCTGGAACACGGTGACCGTCACGCTCTCGACCCACTCCGCGGGCGGCGTCACCGACAACGACCTGCGGTTGGCGACCGAGGTCGACCGGCGGGCGTGAGCGTCTACCGCCGGGCCGTCCGGCCCGCGCTGTTCCGGCTCGATCCGGAGCGCGCGCACGAGGGGGCGGTCTGGACCGCGGAGCGCATCGCCGCGGTCGCCCGCGCAGCGCCGTGGGTGCCGGCCGCGCCGTCCAAGCTGGCGCGCGAGGTGATGGGCGTGAGGTTCCCGAACCCGGTGGGCCTGGCGGCCGGGTTCGACAAGTCCGCGCGCGCCGTCGCGGCGTGGGGGGCGCTCGGCTTCGGCTTCGCCGAGGTGGGGTCGGTCACCGCGCGGCCGCAGCCGGGCAACGACCGTCCGCGGGTGTTCCGCCTGCCCGAGGACCGCGCGCTCATCAACCGCCTGGGCTTCAACAATGACGGGGCCGCGGCCGTGGCCGAGCGCCTGGCCGCCGCGCGCCGGCGGCGACGGCGTATCCCCATCGGCGTCAACATCGGCAAGTCGAAGGTCGTGCCCGTCGAGGAGGCGCCGGACGACTACGCGGCCTGCCTCGACCGGCTATGGCCCTACGCGGACTACGTGGTCGTCAACGTCAGCTCGCCCAACACGCCGGGGCTGCGCGACCTCCAGGCCACGCGGGCGCTCGGGGAGATCCTGCGGCGGCTGCTCGACCTCGACGCCGCCAAGGCCCGCACGGCCTCGGGCGGCCCGCGCCCCATGCTGGTGAAGCTCGCGCCCGACCTCCCCGACGAGCAGGTGGACGAGGTG
>JARFPS010000106.1 GCA_029288175.1 Miltoncostaea sp.
GCCCGGGCGCGCTCGTCGTCGGCGGCCGCCCGTGCCTGGGCCGCCTCGGCCAGCAGCAGGTCCGCCGATCGCCGCGTGGGGTCGAGGGCCTCGCGGGCAGCCGCCACCACCGACGCGTCCACGCCCAGGCGCTCGGCGATCTCGAGCGCGTGCGAGGCGCCGGGCTCGCCCGCCAGCAGCTCGTAGCGCGGCTCGAAGGTGCGGGGGTCCACGCCCACTGCGGCGTTCGCGGCGACCGGGCTGGCGGAAGCCCATTCCTTGACGTCGGGGTGGTGCGTGGTGGCCAGCGCCGTGGCGCCTCGCTCCGCGAGCGCCGCGAGGATCGCCTGCGCCAGCGCGGCGCCCTCCACGGGGTCCGTCCCCGCGGCGATCTCGTCGAGGAGGACCAGGAACCCGGGGCCCGCCTCCTCGAGCATCAGCGCGAGCTGCCGGACGCGCGAGGAGAAGGTCGACAGGCTCAGCTCGATCGACTGGTCGTCGCCGATCTCGGCGAGGATGCGCCGGTAGACGGGCAGGGCCGCCACGCGCGCGGGCGGTCGCAGGCCGCATTGATGCAGCGACGCGGCCAGGCCGAGCGTCTTGAGCGCGACGGTCTTGCCGCCGGCGTTCGGCCCGCTGACGACCAGCACCGACACCCCGGTCATGTCGATGTCGATCGGCACGGCCGTGGCGGGGTCGAGCAACGGATGGCGCGCGCCCAGCAGCCGAGGAGACGCCGCCGAGGCCACCTTGCAGCCGGACCAGGCCGTCGAGAGCGAGGCCCGGGCGAGCGCCAGGTCGAGGGCGGCCAGGGCCGCCACGGCCGCCTCGATCTCGTCGCCCAACCCGGCGACCCGCTCGGTGAGCATCCAGAGGATGCGCTCCACCTCGACGGTCTCGGCCGACTCGAGCTCGCGCACACGGTTGCCCAGTTCCACGGTCTCGATCGGCTCCACGAACAGTGTCTGGCCCGAGCCGGAGGCGCCGTGGACGATGCCCGGCACCGCGGACCGGGAGGCGGCGCGCACCGCCAGCACCGGCCGGCCGGCCCGCTCGGTCACGAACTCCTCCGACAGGTGCTGGGACACGCGGTCCGCCAGGCGCCGAAGCGATTCGGACGCCTCGCGGCGCGCGGCGCGCAGCGAGGAGCGCACCCTGGCCAGCTCGGGTGTCGCGTCGTCCTTCAGCCCACCGTGCCCGTCGAGCGCGTCGGCCAGCGCGGCGCCCAGCGCCGCGAGCTCCGCGCGGGGCACGTCCGACAGCAGCGCCGCCAGCGACGGGGCGTCGTCGGCGTGCTCGTCGACCTCCTCGCAGATCTCGCTCGCCACCGCGCAGGTCGCCGCGACCGACTCCAGCGCATCGGCGGGCGCCACCTCGCCCCGGCGGGCCGTCGCGACGACCTCGCGCACGTCGTGCGCGCCCACGGGACCGCCCACCCCCGCCTCCCGAAGCCCGATCGCCTCGTCGGTCTCGGCGTGAAGCGCCGCCACCCGGTCCGGGTCGGGGCTCGGCGTGACGGCCAGCGCAAGGTCGCGGCCGGCGGCGAACGACGTGCGCTCCGCAAGCCGCTCCCGCACGACGGGAAGCTCCAGGCGCTCGGCCGATCGCGGGTCCACGCGCCTCATCCTAGGGGGCCCGGGCGCGGGGGCCCGGGCCCCCGCGGGCCGCTACTCGATGACGACGATCAGATCCGGGTCGCCCTCGGCCTCGGCCTCGCGGCGGCGCCGTCGCTCGGCCCACCACTCCTGCAGCAGCACCTGCGCGATGCCCGCCACGGGGATCGCGACAAGGACGCCCACGAGCCCCAGGACCTGGGCGCCGATCAGCACGGCCAGGATGATCCACAACGGGTTCAGGTGAACCGTCTGGCGATGGATGGTCGGCTGCACCAGCTGGTTCTCGATCTGCTGGTAGACGAGCACGAAGACGATCGCCGCCACCCCGAGCTCCCAGCGCTCGAAGAACGCGACGGCGATGTACGGAATCGCGCCGAGCGTCGCCCCGATCAGCGGGATCAACGAGGTGAGGAACACCCACGCGGCCAGCAGCGGGGCGAACGGCACGCCGATGATCGTGAGAAACGCGTAGACGGCCAGGGCTCCCATGAGCGCCACCAGGAGCACCCCGACGACATAGCCCGCGATGACGCGGTACGCGCGATCGAGGATGCGGGCGGTGCGCGCCTCCGACGCCTCGGTCGTCTGCTCCATCACCCACTCGCGGAGGCGGGGCCCGTAAAGGCTGAGCAGGAAGGTGATCACCGCGATGCTGATGAGGGCCACCAGGCCGTTGACGACCCGTTGGGCCAGGTCGACGGCGGTGCTCGGGCCCGCGACACCCGACAGAGCGGAGGTCAGCTCCTCCTCAACCCGGCGTGTGAGGTCGTACTCCTCGTCCAGGCGCTCGACCAGACTCGAGTTCTGGACCTGGTCGACGTAGCCCGGAACCGTGTCGGTCAGCTCCTGCGCGGCCTGGATCATGGGCGGCACGAACAGCAGCGCCAGCCCGGCGATGAGCAGCAGCACGACCAGGTAGACGAGCACGATCGCACCGGCGCGGGGGATGCGCATCCGGCGCTCGAAGAGCGTGACCAGCGGGTTGATCGCCACGGCGAAGAACGCGCCGACCGCCAGCCAGGTCAGCACCGTGCGGCTGACGTAGGCGAGCCACAGAAGAGCGGCCACGGCGAGCACGATCCCGACGATTCGGAGCACAACCCGCGTGGAGGGGGGCTCGCCCGGCCTTCCCCCCAGCGGTATCCGGATCGGCTTGCTTCGGGCGGAGATCACCCGATCGTCTACGGCGCCCGCCCCCGGAGTCCTCGCCGGGCGCGTTGCGGGTTGCCGTGCCCGGCCGGGGAGCGCCCCCCACGACGCTCCTCGGCGGAGTGCCGCTAGAAGCGATCCCCCGGCGAGAGGTCCGGCACCTCGATGCCCTCATGGGTCAGCGCGTCCAGCTCTGAGGGCCGCCCCACCAGCGGCGGGAAGGTCCCCCAGTGCCCGCCCAGCACGCCCTGCACGCCGAGCAGGTGCGCGGCCTTGGCGGCGCCCTTGGGGCCCATGGTGAAGTAGTCGCCGATGCTCAGCACCGCGAC
>JARFPS010000123.1 GCA_029288175.1 Miltoncostaea sp.
CCTCTGTCTTGCTGAACAGCGGCACTCGCGCGGCTCCCCTGGTGGGTCATCACCGCATCGGCGGCAGCACCGCCGGCTTGAGTCCGCCCCGCTCAGCCGCCCCCGGACAGCGCCCGGCGCATGACCTCGACCGGGGCGGGGCGGCCGGTCCACTGCTCGAACGCGGCGGCGCCCTGGTGCAGGAGCATTCCCAGGCCGTCCACCGGACGGACCCCCGCCTCCTCCGCCGCCGCCAACCACGGGGTACCCCCGGGCCGGTACACCACGTCCGCCACAACCTGCCCTCTGCGCAGGCCCGCGAGCGGGAGCTCGGGGGGCGGGGCATCACCCTCCAGTCCGAGGCTGGTGGCGTTGACGACCAGATCGACCTCCCGCGCCGCCGCATCGAGCGCGTCGGTCCTGAAGGGCACCACCTCGCCCAGCTCCGCCGCCCGGCGGTCGGTGCGATTCGACACCAGCAGCCGCGCACCGCGGCCCGACAGCGCGAACGCAACGGCCTTCGCGGCCCCACCGGCGCCCAGCAGCAGCGCGGACCGGCCTTTCAGCTCCATCGGAGCGGACTCGTCGAGCGACCGGAGAAAGCCCTCGGCGTCGGTGTTGTCGGCGCGGAAGCCGCCCTCGCCGTCGGGCACCAGGGTGTTGGCCGCCCCGATCGCCTCCACCGCCGCCGATCGACTCGACGCCGCCTCCATGGCCGCCGTCTTGTGGGGAATCGTCGCGTTGAGACCGGCCACACCGGCAGCGGCGAGCCCTGCGATCGCCTCGCGAACGCGCTCCGGCGCCACGGGGAACGCCACGTAGAGCCAGTTGAGACCGAGCTCGCGGAAGGCCGCGTTGTGCATGGCCGGCGACAGCGAATGCTCGACCGGCCAGCCGATGATGCCGGCCACGCGGGTGTGGCCGTCGGGCGACGCGTGGACGCTCATTGCGCCTCGGCGTTGGCCCTGCTGCGCTGGACGTCCCGCTCGAACTGCTCCGCGTTGGTCGAGAAGTAGTGCCGCCCGCTGCCGTCGTTGCGCGCGACGTAGAAGAGCAGGTCGTTGCGTGCGGGATTGGCCGCGGCCTTCAGGCTGGCCTCGCCGGGGCTTGCGATGGGACCGGGGGGTAGCCCGCCGTAGCGCCTCGTGTTGTACGGCGAGTCGACCTCGAGGGCCGAGGCGGTCAGGGTCGCCTCCCAGTCGCCCAGCGCGTAGAGCACCGTTGCGTCGATCCCCAGCGGGATGCCCTGCTTGAGGCGGTTGTAGATCACCCCGGCGACCTTGCGGCGCTCATCGTCCACCGCCACCTCCCGCTCGATCATCGACGCGATGATCAGGACGTCGAACTCGGTCAGGTTGCGACTCTTCGCGTACGCCATGTCGATGCCGGCCACCCGATCGCCGTAGGCCGACAGCTGCGCCTCGATCAGGTCGTCGACCGTTGTGCGCTCGCCGATCTGGTACGTCGCCGGAAAGAGGAAGCCCTCGAGCGAGGTGGGACGGGAGGCACCGGCCAGCCTGCGCCCGACGGGGCCGGGGTCGGTCGCCGCCAGGTAGCGCTCTGCGCTGAGGTCGGTCTCGGCCGCGAGACGCTCCGCCATCTCCTCGCGTCGCAGGCCCTCGGGGAAGGTCAGCGGGACCGGCGGCGCCTCGGCCGCCGTCACCGCGGCGTCCGGCTCGTCGCCCTCGTCGAAGGCGCCGGAGGCCAGGCCCCAGCCCGCGGCGACGACGATGGCCAGCAGGAGCAGCACCCACAGGATGGCGCGACCGCCGGAGCGCTCGCTCGAGGGGCGCCGGGGGCGGCGGCGTCGGGCCCGGCCGGCGCTCACGGACGCGCCGCCAGGTAGGCGTCGAGCAACACGCAGGCCGCGAGGCTGTCGATGGCGCTGTCCGAACCCGACTCGCGGGCGCGACGCCGCGCCTCGGCGGTGCTCAGGCGCTCGTCGACCAGCTCGACGGGAACCTCGACGCGGCTTCCGAGGCGCCCCGCGAACGATCGCGCCGCGTCGGCCTGCGAGCCCGCCGCGCCCGACAGATGGCGGGGGTCGCCCACGATGATCCGCTCGGGGTCCTCGCGTTCGACGAGCAGATCGAGCTCACGCGCGCCGGCGGCCGACTCGACCCGCTCGATGACGGCGAGCGGCCGCGCGATCGTCCCGGTCGGATCGCTCACCGCGACCCCGGTCCTGACCGTGCCGTGATCGAGCGCCAGCACCTTCACGAAGAGGCGACGCCCAGGGCCGACGCCACCGTGGCGGGAACCTCCGCCACCGCATCGGGGATCCCCGAGGGGTCCTTGCCGCCCGCGCGCGCCATGGCCGGCTTGCCTCCGCCCTTGCCGCCCACGCTCGGAGCGATCGCGCGCACGATGTCGGCCGCGGAGACACCCGCTTCCACGGCATCGTCGCCGGCGGTGGCGACGAGCATGGCCTTGCCCCCCACCTCGGCCGCGAGCACCACCACGGCGTCGCCGCCCAGGTCGCCGCGGATGCGGTCCGACACGCGCAGCAGATCGTCCATGTCGGCCACGTCGAGGCTCCGGGCCACCACCCGGACGTCTCCGATGCGCTCGGCCGAGCCGACCATCTCGCCCACGTCGACGCTCCCCGTGCGCGCCGCCTTCAGCTCGCGCTCCAGCTCCCCGATGCGCTCCTCGCGCGCCGAGACCGTCTCGGTCAGGCGGGCGAGCCGCTCGCGATACATCGCGACGACCGCCTCGCCGGTGAGCGCCTCGATGCGCCGGGCCGACGCGCCCACGCTCCCCTCCGACGCGAGGACGAACGGCCCGATCTCGCCGGTGTGGGCGACGTGGGTCCCTCCGCACAGCTCTCGCGAGAACTCGCCGGTGGCGAGCACGCGGACGGTGTCGCCGTACTTCTCCTCGAACAGCCCGATGGCGCCCAACTCATCGGCCTCGGCCCGCGGCATCACCGAGGCGCGCACGGCGTCGTCGGCGCGGATCCGCTCGTTGACCAGCGCCTCGATCCTCTCCAGGGCGTCGTCGGGGATCTTGCCGCGGTGCGTGAAGTCGAAGCGCAGCTTGTCGGGTCCGACGTAGGAGCCGGCCTGCCGGATGTCCGGCCCCAGCTCGGTGCGCAACGCCCAGTTCAGGATGTGGGTCGCGGTGTGGTTCGCCTGCGTCGCGCGCCTCGAGGGCACGTCGACCCGCGCGCGCACGGCGCTGCCGACGCCCAGGCCCTCAACCGGCTCGACCACCAGCATCTGGTCGTCGCCGAGCCGGAGAACGTCCCGCACCCGGGCCTCCCCGCCCGACGAGGTCGCGATGGTGCCCGTGTCCGACACCTGACCGCCGCCCTGCGCATAGAAGGGCGATTGGTCGAGCTTGACGAGGGCGGCGGCGGCGAGGACCTCGGAGGCGACGACCGTCGCCTCGACGTCCAGCTCGTCGTAGCCCACGAACTCGGTGGCGGGCGCCGTCGCGGCAAGGGCGGCGGCCCGCTCGGTGAGCTCCTTTCCGGAGCCGTCACCGGCCCCCGCCGCGCGAGAGCGCTCGCGCTGATCGGCCATCCTCGCCTCGAAGCCCGAGACATCCACGTCGAGGCCGGCCTCACGCCCGGCCTCCACGGTGAGGTCGATCGGGAAGCCGTAGGTGTCGTGGAGCCGAAAGGCGTCCTCGCCGCTCACCGCCCCGGCCGCCCGCGAGCGGTCGATGACCTCGGCGAGCAGCCGCCGCCCCTGGTCGAGGGTGCGGGCGAACTGCTCGGCCTCGGCGCCCACCATGTCGACGACGGCGCCGGCCTGCTCGCGCAGCTCCGGATAGGCCTCGGACCAGCCCTCGATGACCGGCTCGCAGAGCCCGGGCAGCTCGTCGACGCCGATACCCAGGTAGCCGGCCTCGGACACCGCGCGGCGGATGATGCGCCGCAGCACGTAGCCGCGCCCCTCGTTGGACGGGCGCACCCCGTCGGCGCCCAGAAAGGTCATGGCGCGACCGTGGTCCGCCAGCACCCGGAAGGCCTGGTCGTCCCGCTCGGTGGCCCGATATCGGCGATCGGTGCGTGCCTCCGCCCAGCGGATGAGCGGCTGGAATCCGTCGGTGTCGAACACCGACGGCTTGTCCTGCAGGATCGCGGCGATGCGCTCCAGCCCGGCCCCGGTGTCGATGTTCTTGGCCGGCAGCGGCTCCAACGACCCGTCTGCGCCGCGGTCGTACTGCATGAAGACCAGGTTCCAGAACTCGAGGTATCGGTCGCCCCCCACCGCCGGCCCACCCTCGGGACCGAACGACGGGCCGCGATCCAGGTAGAGCTCGGTGTTCGGGCCGCAGGGCCCCGTCGGTCCGGCCTTCCAGAAGTTCTCGGACTCACCGAGCCGCTGGATGCGCTCGGCGGGGACACCCACCTGCAACCAGTGCTCGATGGCCTCCTCGTCGCCGGGAACACCCTCCATCCCCTCGAAGACGGTGATCCAGATCCGCTCGGGGTCGAGCCCCAGCACCTCGGTGGAGAGCTCCCATCCGAACCTGATGGCCTCGGGCTTGAAGTAGTCCCCGAACGAGAAGTTCCCGAGCATCTCGAAGAAGGTCAGGTGGCGCGCAGTGTGGCCCACCTCGTCCAGGTCGACGGTCCGGAAGCACTTCTGCACGCTGGTCAGGCGCGAGGCCGGCGGCTGGGCGGCACCCAGGAAGAACTGCTTCAGCGGCTGCATGCCGGCGACGGTCAGCAGCAGGCTCGGATCGTCCTCGAAGGGCACGAGCGAAGCCGAGGGAACCAGGCGGTGCTCCCGCTCCTGGAAGAACTCCAGAAACGCGCGGCGGATCTCACTCGTCCTCATCGAATTCCTCAGTGTAGACGGGGGTCCCGTGGAGGCCGAGGCGCGGCGGCCCCGCTCCGCGCGGCGCCCCCCCGGGCCGGGCGTCAGACCGACTCGGGCCGCCCCGCGGCCGCGGCCAGATCGCGCTCCATGCGCTCCTCGTAGGTGCTGGCGGCCGTCTTGCCGGCCTCCACGGCCTCCTCGGCCGCCGCCTTCATCCGCCCGAGCTCGCGCTGAGCCGCCTTCGGCCAGCGGCGGGGGTCGGGCCCGCCCAGGACGCACAGCCAGCCGATGATGCCGCCGAAGACGGCCAACAGGAACCAGCGCATCAGTACGGACTCGCGTGTCGGACCGGCGCCGCGGCCTCAGCGGCCGGTGGCTCGGCGGCCGGTGGCTGGGCGGCCGGTGGCG
>JARFPS010000256.1 GCA_029288175.1 Miltoncostaea sp.
GAGCAGATCCTGGTGTACGCCGACTCGCTCACCTGGGGCATCGTCCCCGGCACCCGCCGACGCCTGTCGTTCGAGAGGCGCTGGCCCGGCGTGCTGGAGGCGGAGCTTCAGCGACGCGGACGCTCCGCGCGCGTCATCGAGAACTGCCTCAACGGGCGCAGGACGGTGTTCGAGGACCCCTTCAAGCCGGGGCGCAACGGGCTGCAGGGGCTCGCCCAGGTCATCGAGATGCATTCGCCTTTGGCGTTGGTGATGGTCATGCTCGGCACCAACGACTTCCAGTCGATGCACCCGCACACGGCCGCGCATGCCGCCCAGGGCGTGGCCGCGTTGGTGGGCGAGATCCGTCGCGCGCCGATCGAGCCGGACATGCCCGTTCCGCCCGTGATGATCATCGCCCCGGCGGCCATCGAAGATCCTCGCGGCCCGATCGCGCACAAGTTCGCCGGCGCCGGGGAGAAGTCGCGCGGTCTCGCCGAGGCGCTCGCAGCCGTCGCCGAGGAACTTGGATGCGCCTTCTTCGACGCGGGCGAGGCGACTCCGGCGAGCGCCGTCGACGGCATTCATCTTGACGAGGACCAGCATGCCGTCCTCGGGCTCGCGCTGGCCGACGCCGTCGAGGCGACCGCCTGAGGCGGACCGCGGTCGGCGCCTCCCTCAGGCGCCGTTGCGCAGCCGGCGGGTGTCGACCGCCTCGAAGTCGCGCCCGCGAAGGCGCTTCAACGTGCGCAGGTCGTCGTCGTCCCAGCGCGCGTGGGGTGCACCGGTGATGAACCAGGGCGAGCCGTTGTCGGCCAGGATCATCCCGTAGCGCTTCAGCGCGCGGATGATCACGCGGGCCTGGGGGCCGTGGCCGCGGAGTGAGACCGAGCGCTTCAGCCGCACCCGCAGGCCCATGGGCGGGAGATCGGCGCTGGTCGAGCTGCTCGCGAAGTGCCGGGCGGGGTAGACGAACGATCTGCGGGTGCGCGAGGCGGTGAAGCGCAGCGCGTGGTCGATCTCGCCGGCCCGCACCTCGGAGTAACGCGCCAGGCCCGGCAGGATCGGGAGGCCCGCGGCGTCGGCGCTGGTCCAGCCCCGCGGGCGCAGGGCGTTGGAGCGCAGGTTCCAGGTGGCGCCGCTGCCGGCCGTCCAGCGTCCTCCGACCCGGCGGGCATCGAACAACTCGAAGAGGCGGCATCGATCCCGGTCGAGCACCAGGATGTGCCGGTCGGAGCCACGCTCGATGCGCGGTCGGCGGGGGATGGGGTAGCGGACGCGATCCGACTCGTCGGCATAGCGGAAGCGGACCCGGTGCCGAGGGGTGCGGCGCGTGGCGATGTTGATGGGGATGCCGTAGCGCCCCCGGCTGCTGAAGTCGGGGTGCACGGCGTCATCGAGACCGATGCCCCGGATGAGCCGATCCGAGTCGCGGGTCACGGGCAGGCGGTCGACGGGCGTGTTCCACACGTTCGAGGAGGGGAGGACCTCGCAGCGGGGGGCCGCGGGCAGCGGCGCCGCTGCCGCCGGGGGAGCCGCGACCAGGGCGCCGGCGAGGAGGGCTACGACACCCGTCAGGGCGGCGGCGCCCGGCTCGGCTATCCTCTTGCGGTGGAGGAGCTTCAGCTCGCCGAGCGGCTGATCGCGTACGACACGTCCCGACGCTCCGGCCTTCGCCACGCCCTCGACTTCATCGCGGGCTGGCTCGATGGCAGAGGTGTGTCGGTGCGCCGCGTGCAGGTCGAGGACCGTGAGGCCATCGTGGCGCGAGCCGGCGGTGATGGCGTCCGGGTCATCTACCACGGCCACGTGGACGTCGTTCCCGGTCTCCCTGGGCAGTTCACACCCCGTGTCGACGGCAATCGCCTCTTCGGTCGCGGGGCCTACGACATGAAGGCCGCGCTCGCCTGCATGATGCTCTCCATCGCCGATCTGGCGGGAAAACTTCACGATGCGCAGACAGATCTGATCGTCGTGCCGGACGAGGAACGCGCCGACCCGGGGCCGAACTGTACGGAGATGATGGTGCGCGACGGTCTCTCGGCCGATTTGGTGGTGTGCGGCGAGCCCACCGACATGCAGATCGGCGTCCAGGCGAAGGGGGTGCTGATCCTGCGGGCGGAGGTCCCCGGGACCGCCGCGCATGGCGCCACGCCGTGGTTGGGCAAGAATGCGATCTTGCGCGCCGTGGACATGTATCGCCAGATCGAGAACCTGCCCTTCGCCGGCGAGTCGTCGCCGTTGTTCGAGGGACCCTCGATCAACCTCGGGCGCATCAAGGGCGGCGACGCCGTCAACAAGGTCCCCGACCGCTGCCGCGTGGACGTCGACGTGCGCTATTTGCCGACGCAGGAATCGGACGAGGTGCTGAGGCAGATCCGCTCCATCGATCCCGACGTGGACATCGAGGTGCTGTTGCAGCGACCCCCCGCCGACGTGGACCCCCGGCACCCGCTGGTCGCGCGTCTCATCGAGGCGGCCTCGGAGCACGAGCCCTCCGCGGCCTCGGTCGGGCGCGACGGGGCGTCGGACGCCGTGGCCTTCCTGGCCACCGGGACGCCTGCCGTGGAGTTCGGCCCGCGCGGCGCCGGTCATCACGGGCCCGAGGAGCACGTGGAGATCGACTCGCTCCGCCGCTACCGGCGGGCGCTCACCGACTTCAGCCACGCGGTGGCCGCGACGGCCGGGGAAGGCGCGCGCGCGTGACGCCCAAGGACTCGGAGCGCCGCCGCTACTACGCCCTTCCGCGCCGATCGCGGCGTTGGGTGCCGGCCGCGCTCATCTCGGTGTGGCTGGTCATCGGCGCGGTTGCCTCGCTGCTGTTCGGCGGCTACGTCTTCCTGGACGAGACGCTCGAGGAGGCCGCGCCCGATACGCCGGAGGCCATCGCGGCGCGCAAGGTGACCAAGCCCGTCCTCAGCGGCGAGCCGGTCAACGTGCTGCTCATCGGGTCGGACACCCGTCCGCAGGAGGGTGACGACGGCCGTTCCGACTCGCTCATCCTGATTCGCATGGACGAGTCCGCGGGCTTCATCTCGATGCTCTCGTTCCCGCGCGACCTCTGGGTGGACATCCCGGGATACGGGACCAGCAAGATCAACAACGCCTACGGTTGGGGTGGCCCGGAGCTGACCATCCGCACCGTGTCCGAGCTGACCGGCCAGGACATCAACGAGTACGTCATCATCGACTTCCAGGGCTTCCAGAGCCTGGTCGACGCCGTCGGGGGCGTGTTCCTCGACATCGACCGCCGCTACTTCAACGACAACAGCGGCCCGGGCCCGTCGTACGACGCGATCGACCTCGAGCCGGGCTACCAGAAGCTCGACGGCGTCAACGCGCTGGACTACGTGCGATACCGGCACACGGATTCCGACTTCGCCCGCATCGCTCGCCAGCAGCAGTTCCTCAGCGATCTGAAGCGACAGACCAACCGGCTGGGCAACCTCACCAGGATCACCGAGTTCCGGAAGATCTTCGGGAAGAACATCGAGACCAGCATCGACGACGTTCCGCGCTTCCTCTCGCTGCTCGAGCTGGCGCTGCGCACCGAGAAGGACCGCATCGCGCGGGTCTCGGTGGACGGCAACCCCAACATGCGCGGTGGCGCCTCGGTGGTGCTGCCCATTCCCGGGCAGATCGAGCAGGCCGTGGCCGAGTGGAAGGAGCCGGAGTTCATCGCCGGCGCCAACTCGGGTGCCACCCGCGAGCGCGTGAGGCCCGCCGAGACCGTCGTGGGCGTCGTGAACGGCTCCGGGCGCGCCCTGGTGGCCGACGACATGGCCGCGCTGCTGCGCGAGAGGAAGTGGGACGCCCGCCCAGCCGGCAACGCGCAGGACTTCTCGTATCAGCAGAGCGCCGTCTTCTACACCAACGGGCATCGCGAGGCGGGCAAGCGCCTGCAGAGTCTGGTCAGCGGCAACGCGAGCATCGCCCAGATCTCGTCGGACGAGGCCGGGGGCAGCGACGTGATCGTCGCCGTCGGCACCGACTTCACGGGTGAGCTGGCGCCTCCGCCCCCGCCGCCCCCCAAGGTGCTGCCCGAGGTCACGCCCACGCTGAGCCTGGTGGAGCCGCTCCGCACCGTCCAACGGGACATCGGCCTGCGCGTGATGGCCCCCCTCAAGGTGGCAAAGCAGTCCCGGGTGCGGCGGGTGCGCGCCTACAAGATCGGCGGCAAGGAGCCCACCGTGAAGATCGTCTTCGAGACGGGCTTCCACAAGTACTGGGGCATGAGCATGACCACGCTCGAGGACCCGCCCATCCTCGAGGGCCGCACCGGGGTCATCAAGAGCGGCGGCCGCGAGTACTTCACATACTATGACGGGCGAAACCTCATGAGGCTCGCCTGGCAGAAGGACGGCGTGACCTACTGGATCACGAACACGCTCGACTACGCGCTGACCCCGGAGACCATCCAGGAGATCGCCAAGTCCACCCGCGTCCTCTCGCGGGCGAAGCTCAAGAACAACGTGCAGCCGGTGGAGATTGAGGTCGAGCTCGACGGTTCGACCCCGTGAGCGCCGACACGGGGGCGGGGGAGGCCGACGCGGGAGCCCGCGTCGGGGTGATCGGCGCGGGCTACGTGGGTCTCGTCACAGGGGTCTGCCTGGCCTCGCTGGGCCACCGGGTCGTGCTCCGGGACATCGACGAGGCCAAGGTGGAGCGCCTCAACGCCGGCGACGTGCCGATCTACGAGCCGGGCCTCGAAGCCCTGATGGCGGAGCATCGTGAGCGTTTGGAGTTCACGGAGTCGCTGAAGCGCCTGCTCGACGCGTCCGAGATCGTCTTCATCGCCGTCGACACACCGCCCACCTACTCGGGCGACGCCGACCTGTCGCGCGTGCACCGGGTCCTGGACGAGCTGCAGGCCACGGGGGCCGATGCCCGCCACGTGTTGGTGATGAAGAGCACCGTCCCCGTGGGCACGGGAGAGCGGCTGCGCGCCGAGCTCGACGCTCGCGGGCTCGACGGCGTGGGCTACTGCAGCAACCCGGAGTTCCTGAAGGAGGGCGCGGCCATCGCGGACTTCCTGGAGCCCGACCGCGTGGTCATCGGCGACTTCCGGCCCGAGGACGGCGACCGGGTGGAAGCCCTCTACGCGCCCTTGGGCGCGCCCATCATGCGCACCTCGGTGCCCAGCGCCGAGATGGTGAAGTACGCCTCGAACGCCTTCCTCGCCACCAAGATCAGCTTCATCAACGAGATCGCCAACGTGTGCGAGGAGGTCGGCGCCGACGTCGACGTGGTCGCCGAGGGCATGGGCCTCGACAAGCGCATCGGCCCCGCGTTCCTGCGTCCGGGAGTCGGGTTCGGGGGGAGTTGCTTCCCCAAGGACGTGGCGGCGCTCAAGCAGCTCGCGGGCAACTCGGGTTACCACTTCCAGCTCCTCACCAGCGTCATCGAGGTGAACGAGCTCCAGAAGCGCCGCGTCATCAACAAGCTCAAGAAGCACCTGGAGACGCTGGAGGGCCGGCGCATCGCCCTGCTCGGGCTCGCGTTCAAGCCCGACACCGACGACATCCGCGAGGCGTCCAGCCTGGTGCTGGCGGCCCGGCTGCTGGCGGAGGGGGCGCACGTCACGGCATACGATCCCGTGGTGAACGGGCTCGGGGAACGTCTGGCGGGCGTCGAGATCCACTCCTCCGCGGAGGGTGCCCTGGCGGGCGCCCACGCGGGGGTGCTCGTGACCGAGTGGCGCTCCATCGTCGAGCTCGACTGGTCGGCGGTGCGGCCCAGCATGGCCACGCCGCTGGTCATCGACGGACGCAACGCGCTCGACCCCGCCTCCATGCTCGATGCCGGCTACGTGTTCGAGGGGGTCGGCCGCCTGCCGGAGGCGCTGCGATGAGCTCGTCCGGCCACGGGGGATCGCTTCAGGGCGTCGTGCTCGTGGGCGGCGAGGGGCGACGGCTGCGCCCCCTCACCGACACGCGACCGAAGCCCATGATGGAGCTCGTGGACCGCCCGTTCGTGGCCCACCAGCTCGACCACCTGGCCCGGTACGGGGTCGACGACATCATTTTCAGCTGCGGCTACCGGCCCGACGTGCTGCGCGAGCACTTCGGCGACGGCTCGGATCGCGGCATCCGGCTGCGCTACGTGGTCGATCCGGAGCCCTTGGGCACCGCCGGCGCCGTGCGCAACGCCTCCGAGCTGATCGAGGCGGACCGGGTGCTGGTCTTCAACGGAGACATCCTCACCGACCTCGACCTGGCGGGTCTGCTCGACCAGCACGTGTCCCGCGGCGCCGAGGGGACGGTGGCGCTCACACCGGTGGAGGACCCGTCCGCGTACGGGCTGGTCCGACTGCGCGACGATCGCTCGGTCGAGGAGTTCCTCGAGAAGCCGAGCCCGGACCAGCTCCGGCCCGGCGAGCCCTACCTCATCAACGCGGGCACCTACGTGCTCGAGCGCAGGTCACTCGACCGGATCCCTCCGGGTGTCAAGGTCTCCATCGAGCGCGACACCTTCCCGCTGATCGCCGACGACCGCCTGCTCTACGGCTACCCGAGCGAGGCGTACTGGCGCGACATCGGAACCCCGGCTTCGTATCTCGACGCCCATCTGGACGTGCTGGGCGGCGAGGTGCGGACCGAGGCCCCGGGGGGGCCGATCCACCTCGGGCCGGGCGCCTCGGTCGACCCCGGCGCCACGCTGGTCGGTCCCGTCAGCCTGGGAGCCGACGTCCGCGTCGAGAGCGGCGCTCGCGTCGCGCGGGCGGTGGTCGGCGCCGGCTGCCGCGTGGGCCGCGAGGCGTCCGTGGAGGGTTCGATCCTCGGCCGGGACGTGGTGGTGGAGGACGACGCCCACCTCAGCGACCTCGTGGTCGCCGGCGACGGCGCGCGCGTTCCGGCGGGGAGGGCCATCTCCGGCCCCGCAAGCATTCCCACCGGGGGCGAGCCCGCCTCGGTCGGCGCCAACCAAGGAGACGTCAGTGGCTGACCTGGATGCACCCGACACCCTCGAGCTGGACGCCCAAGGACTGCTGCGCGGCATGGACGACTCGGCGGCGGCCATCGGCGAGTCGCGCGCCGCCGCGGCCGACCTCGAGATCCCGTTCCCCTCAGACGCGGTTCGCAACGCCGTGCTGTGCGGAATGGGGGGCTCGGCCATCGCCGGCGACATCGTGGCGGCGGCGTTCTCGGAGCGCTTCCTCAAGCCCTTCGCGGTGGTGCGCGACTACTACCTGCCGGGCTGGGTCGACGAGAACACGCTGGTCATCGTCAGCAGCTACTCCGGGACCACGGAGGAGACGCTGACCTGCGCGCTGGAGGCGACCGAGCGGCGCGCCCTGGTGGTGGGTATCAGCAGCGGTGGCAAGGTGGCCGGCGAGTACGCGTCGCAGGGCATCCCCGTCGTGCCCGTGCCGGGAGGTCTGCAGCCGCGGGCCGCCTTGCTTCGCATGCTGCCGCCGGTGGTGGTGCTGCTGGAGCGGATGGGCGTCATCGCGCCCTCCGGTGCGGATCTCGACGAGGCCGCCCAAGTGGTGCAGGCCGGCGTCGAGGCGCTCCGGCCGGAGGTGCCCACCCAGCAGAACCCGGCCAAGCAGCTCGCCCTGCAGCTCCACGGCCACGTGCCTCTCATCTGGGGAAGCGAGGTCTCCAGCGCCGTCGCGCGTCGCTGGAAGACCCAGATCAACGAGAACGCGGAGGTGCCCGCGTTCTGGTCGGACCTTCCCGAAGTCGATCACAACGAGATCGTCGGCTTCCAGGGCGTCGGTGAGCTGGGCCGGCTGCTGAAGGTCGTGAACCTGCGCGATCCGCGGAACCACCGCCAGGTGCAGCGGCGCTTCGATCTGACCACCGAGCTCGTGGAACCGTCGACGGCGGGCGTCATCACGGTCACGGCCGAGGGGGGCTCGCCCCTGGCGCGCGCGCTGGACCTGGTCGTCCTGGGTGACTACACCGCGCTCTACATGGCGCTGCTGCGTGGCATCGACCCGGGGCCCGTCGAGATCATCGAGTCGCTGAAGGGGCGGCTCGCGACATCGCCGTTCGGGCGCGGGGGGCAGCCCGGGTGAGCAACGGCCTGGCGCCCGAGGCGATCATCCGTCTGGGGGCCGGCGAGGTCACCATGCTCGACCAGACCCTGCTTCCGGGGGAGGTCGCTCAGCTCCGCGTGACGGAGTGGCCCGGTGTGGTCGAGGCCATCGGGCGGCTCGCCGTCAGGGGTGCGCCCGCGATCGGCGTGGCGGGGGCGATGGGCGTCGCGCTGGCGGCTCAGACCGCGGCGGCGCGTGGTGAGGGCGTCGAGGGCCTGCGGGCCGAGCTGGCGCGGGCGGTGCCGGCGCTGCGCGCCGCGCGGCCCACGGCCGTGAACCTGGCGTGGGCGGTCGATCGCATGGCCGCGATCGCGGACGCTCACGAGGGGTCGCCCGAGCAGATCGCCGCGAGTCTGAGCGAGGCCGCGCGGAGCCTGCACGACGACGAGGTGGAGCGATGCAGGGCCATCGGTGCCCATGGCGCGGGGCTGCTCGGCCGCGCCGCCCGCGTGCTGACCCACTGCAACGCCGGGGCGCTCGCCACCGGGGGGTACGGGACGGCGCTCGGGGTCGTCCGCGCCGGCCACGCCGCGGATCCCGGCCTGCGGGTGATCGTGGACGAGACGCGGCCGTTGCTGCAGGGCGCGCGCCTGACCGCGTGGGAGCTCGAGCAGGACGCGATCCCCTACACGCTGATCGCCGACGGTATGGCGGCCTCGATGATGGCCCAGGGGCGGGTGAGCCATGTCGTGGTCGGCGCCGACCGCATCGCGGCCAACGGCGACGTCGTGAACAAGATCGGCACCTACGGCCTGGCGGTTCTCGCGCGCGAGCACGGGCTCCCGTTCATCGTGGCCGCGCCGACGAGCACCGTCGATCTCTCGACGCCCACGGGGGCCGACGTGCCCGTCGAGGAGCGGTCGGCCGACGAGGTGCGCGGGCTGTGGTTGTTCGGTCGCCCGGCCGCCGTCGACGACGCCCCGGTGGCCAACCCGGCCTTCGACCGCACGCCGGCCCGCTTGGTGGCCGCCGTCGTCAGCGAGCGGGGGGTGCATCGCCCGCCGTTCGAGCGCTCCCTCGCGCGAGCGGTGGACGAGGCCGGCACGTCGCCGTGACCGTGGTGTCACGGCAGCGCGCGATGCCGTGACACCGTCGAGACGACGATGGTCGTGGTGTCGTTGCCCGGCCGTCTCCTCGATGTGGTGCTGCCACCCTCATGCGGCGCGTGCGGCCTGCCGGGCGTGGCCGTCTGCGCGGCCTGCAGGGCGGCCATCGATCCTCCGCCGGGACCGCTCTGCCGTCGATGCGGCCACCCGGCAGCGATCGCAGTCGACCGGTGCCCGGCATGTCCCCCCGCCCTGGGGTGGGCCCGGCAGGGCTGTCTCTACTCCGGGCCGGTGCCCGACCTGATCGCGCGACTCAAGGACGGGGGGCGCCGCGAT
>JARFPS010000274.1 GCA_029288175.1 Miltoncostaea sp.
GCAGACGACGCCAAACGAGATTTGGATTCAAGTCTCGTGGGCTCGGAGATGTGTATAAGAGACAGGCTGGAAGCTGGGCCTGAAGGCCATTGCGATCTTCCGCGACGGGTCAAAGCGCACCCAGCCCCTGTCCACCACCGAGGGCTCCACCGCCGACGAGCCGTCGGTCGACAGCGAGGCGCCGGTGCGTCGCCGCCTCCCGGACGACCGGCAGGCCCTCACGCACAAGTTCAGCGTGGGCGGCCAGGAGGGCTACATCACCGTCGGGCTCTACGACGACGGATCGCCCGGCGAGATCTTCGTCAAGATGAGCAAGCAGGGCTCCACCGTGTCGGGCCTGGTCGACTCGCTGGCCATCGCGTGGTCGATGGCGCTGCAGCACGGCGTCCCCGTGGAGTCGCTCATCAGCAAGTACGTCGACCACCGCTTCGAGCCGGCGGGAATGACCCAGAACCAGCGCATCCCCATGGCGCGCTCGGTGGTCGACTACCTCGCGCGCTGGATGGGCTCGAAGTTCCTCGACGAGGAGGATCAGCGGGCCATCGGGATCATCACCGACGCCTATCGGGCCGAGCTCGAGGGCAAGGGCCAGATGAAGCTCGACGAGAAGCCGGCCGATCCGGAGGCCCCGGCCGCGACCCATGCGAACGGGAACGGCAACGGCCACGGAAAGGCGCGACTGCAACTCACCTCCACCGGCGAGGTGTGCTCGAGCTGTGGCTCGGCCGACCTGATCCGCGCGGGCACCTGCCTCACCTGCCGGACCTGCGGGGCCACCACCGGCTGCGGCTGAGTCCGGGCCGGGGGCTGTGGACAACGACGAAGCCCCGCCGTCCGGGCGGGGCTTCGCTTCATACGCTGCGAAACGCTGTGTGCAACCAACGTTCGTTTTCTGCTTACCCACAGAACGTAACGGAACCGGACGGCCCGTGGGGACCCATCGGCACCGTCCGCCGGCGCGCCTCTGACCGCGCGGGGCGCTAGGTGGTCAGGCGCCGGTAGAGCTGCGGCAGCTTCTGCGGAAGCGTGCGGACGTCGTCGATGATCACGAAGTTCGCGTCCGAGTACATGTTGGGCAGGTAGTCGGCCGCCTCGCTGTCGACGGTGACGCAGAACAGGTGGATCTTCTCGCGCCGCGCCTCGCGCAGTGCGATCTTGGTGTCCTCCTGGGCGTACGTGTTGTCCTGGTAGGTGTCGGAGTCGTAGGGCTTGCCGTCCGTGAGCAGGATCATCAGCTTGATGGCTGAGTCGGCGGCGACCAGCTGGCGTGTGGCGTGCCGGATGGCCGGCCCCATACGGGTCTTCTGGCGCGCGTAGATGCCGCCGATCTTGCCCTTCACCCGATCGTCGTAGCGCTCGCCCAGGTCCTTGACGATGTAGAACTCGGAGTCCTCACGGCCGTTGCCCGAGAAGCCGTAGATGGCGTACTCGTCGCGAATCGCCTCGAGCGCCTCGCACATCAGGAGGAGGCCCTCCTTCTCGATGTCGATGATGCGCTTGCGGCCGTCGATCTTCCGGTCGGTGGACGACGACATGTCGACCAGGAAGGCGGTCGTCACGTCGCGCTCGGTCTTGTCGCGCTTGATGTAGACGCGTCCGCTCGGCGCGATGCGGGCCCGACGGTCGACCACGTACTCGACGAGCCCGTCGGTGTCGAGATCGTCTCCGTCGACCTGGTAGCGCATCTTCTTCAGGCGCTCGGGGCGCATGAGCTGGAAGTTGCGTCGGATCTGGGTGACGATGCCGCCGTACTCGTGGAAGGTCGAGGCGACGAAGCCCTCCTGGCTGCGGGTGGCCCGCTGCTCGCGCAGCGTGCACCAGTTGGGGCGGTAGTCCTCGATCTTGTGGTCCCACTCGTCGTAGAGGAACGTCTCCTCGCCGAGGTCGTCGTCGCTCTTCTCGTCCTCGGCCTGAGGGATCGCGGCCAGGTCGGACTGGATGGGTGAGTCCGACCCACCCTCTGCATCGTCGGCGCGGGAGTCGGGGTTGGTGCCGGGTGGGGCCTCCTCGAGCTCCGACGTCTCGCCGGCCTGCGCCATCTCGTCCTGGGTGCCCTCGTCGCCGGCCTGCATCTCGCTCGTCGACATGGCGTCGTCGGCCTGCTCGGCCTCCCCGCCCTCGTCGTCCTGGTCCGCGCCGTACTCGGCCAACGGGTCCGGCGGGGGCTGGTTCTCGTCCTTTTCGAAGAGCTCGGGCTGCTGCTTCATCAGCTCTTCCATGACCGGCGTCATGAACGGGGGCAGCTCGGGGGACTCGTAGTCGTCCGCCCCTCCGCCGCCCTCGGCGTCCATCGGGCTGGGCGCGTCGGTGTCCTCCGGCGGCGGGGCGTCGCCCTCCTCGGGCGGCGGCTGCTCGCCGAACACATCCTCGAGATTGCGCGAGCCGGGATCGACCAGGCCCTCGTCGATGAGCCGGTACAACCGCGCGGTCACCTCCGCCGAGGCGTCGACGCCGACGTCCTCGGCCTCCACCTCGGTCAGCGTGGTGCGGGCGCGCTCGACGACCTCCCGGGTGGCCGGGGCGACCTCGCTGACATCGGGGTCCATTCCGAGCGTGTGCTGGAGCAGCGCCTCGACGACGGCCTGGCTGTCGACGAGCCCGCCCAGCTCCGGGCGCCGCGCGGCGGCGACCTCCTGCACCATGTCCATGTCCCGCCGGATGCCCGGGTAGGCGCGGCGCATCCGCGCGTCGACCCGGTGACCCTCGACGATGTTGAAGAGGTCCTTGGCCAGCGACGGCTGCGGGAACAGGGCGTAGAAGCGCGAGAGGTCCGTCTCCTGGGGCACTCGGGTGCTCATTCCGCCTCCCCGTAGCGGGCCGTCAGATCGCCGACGGTGTCGGCGATGTCATCCAGCGAGAAGTCGTAGGTACCGAACTCGATGCGGCCGGCGCCGTGCGCCGTCGCGACCTTGTAGGCGGTGAAGTTGTCGTCGTCCTCGTCGAAGAAGCGCATGTCCGGCGGCAGGACGATGTTGTCGACGCTGTAGACGTCCAGCGCACCCATCTCCTCGGTGCTGCGGATGGCCACCTCGCGGCCCGACAGCGCGGTGGCGTAGAGCTTCAGCACGCGCGCCACGGCCCGCAGGGCCAGCCCCTCCTCGAGCTCGTCCAGCACCTGAAGCGAGTACTTGGAGCCCAGGCGGAAGTAGCCGCGCCCGACCTCCTTGTTCTGGTCCAGCACCTCGAGCCCGCGGCGAACCCATTCGGTGGCGCCGTCGGGCGACACCCGCTCGCCGTTGAACAGCTCCAGCAGCGTGTCGGCCGCCTCGAGCGAGGCCTCGGGATCGGCGCGGGCCACCTCCCGCACCAGCGCCAGGTAGGCCGCGCGATGCTTGGGCCGCAACCGGGCGAGGATCGGCGGCAGCGCTGCCGCGAGCTCCACCGCGTGCTTGCGGCGCTTCTCGTCGCGGCGGTCACGTGCGGCCAGCAGTGAGCGGAGCTCCTGGGCCCGCTTGACCATGGGCTCCATCTCGCGGAGCGTGCGATCGAGATCGTCCAGCTCCTTGGCGAGCCCGGAGGTCTCGGCGTCGTCGGCGGTCCCCTCGGTGGCGTCCGAGATGATCTCCACGTAGGAGGCGGCCAGCTCCTCGTCCGGCGCCTCGTACAGGTCCGGCAGCTGCTTGGCGACCTCCACGCCGCTCTTCCAGCCGATGCCCGCGACCTCCCTGACCTGCTCGAGGTAGTGGGACACCTGCTCGGCATCGTGCTCGGCCAGCAGCCGGGGCAGCTGGCGCGCCACCTCCACGCCGAGCTGGTACTTCAGCTCCGAGATCTGCTCGACCATGCGCAGGTAGGACTGGCGCTGGTCCTCGGGAACCGAGGTCAGCATCTCGCGCGCCACGTACATGCCGACGTTGCCGACGGCCGGCCCGAACGTCATGGCATCAACCTCGCCGCCGGGTGACGGGCACTAGAACTGGGTGGAGATGATCTCGACGATGGAGCGCTGCATCTCGACGTCGTCCGTGATGGGACGGCAGATGGTGGCCTCGCAGGCCGGCACGGGATCGATGCCGCGCTGGATCATCTGGCCGGCGTACACGAGCAGGCGGGTCGAGACGCCCTCCTCCAGTCCGTGCGTCCGCAGGTTCCGGACCTTCTCGGCGATCTTCACGAGGCGGTCGGCGGTCTCCTTGTCGACGCCGGATTCCTCGGTGAGGATCGACCCCTCCAGGTCGGGCGGCGGATAGTCGAACTCGATCGCCACGAACCGCTGCTTGGTCGAGTGCTTGAGGTCCTTGAGCACCGACTGGTAGCCCGGGTTGTAGGAGATCACCAGCAGGAAGTCGTCGGGGGGCTGGACGATCTCACCCTTCTTTTCGAGCGGCAGCACCCGCCGGTCGTCGGTGAGCGGGTGGATGACCACCGTGGTGTCCTTGCGCGCCTCGACGATCTCGTCCAGGTACGCGATGCCCCCGGCCTTGACGGCCGTGGTGAGCGGCCCGTCCTGCCACACGGTCTCGTCCCCGCGCAGCGTGTACTTCCCGACCAGGTCCGACGCCGTCAGGTCCTCGTGGCAGGCCACGGTGATGAGCGTGCGCGACAGGCGCCAGCTCATGTGCTCCACGAAGCGCGTCTTCCCGCACCCGGTCGGGCCCTTCAGCATCACGGGCAGCCGCTCGTTGTAGGCCGCCTCGAACAGCTCGATCTCGTTGCTGAGGGGGAGGTAGTAGGGCTCCTTCTCGAGGCGGAAGTCCTCGACCCTCTGGCTCTCGACGGCCATCAATGCTCCTTGGTCAGCGCGGGGGCAGACAGCGGAGTCTACCCCTCTCGGTCCTCAATGGACGAGTTGCCCGAACGTCCGATGGACCAGAACTTAAACGTTTCAACCCGAGGTGACAACGGCGCCGTCAGGCGTCCTCGGCCGTGGGCGCGTCCTCGTCGCCCTGGGCGCCCTCGGTCGGCCACACCGGGGGCAACTCGACCTCGAAGCTCCCGTCCTCGTCGGCGTGCTCGGCGTGCCAGGCCTTGAAGTTGGGGATCGAGAAGCCCACCACCTGGCGGCTCTTTGGGTCGACGCGCACCAGTACCCCGCGCTCGGGGTCGTGGATCGTGGCGGCCGGGATCGGCGGACCGTACGAGCAGTGGTAGGTGTCGGCGGCCTCGTCGTACGAGTTCAGGGTCTCCGAGGCCACGCGCATGGCGTTCTCCTCCGCGAACGACGGTCCGTCGCCGGAGCCCTCGGGCGGGGTGGGGGGTGGTTCGCTGCTCACGTGCTCATCCTTTCCGGAGCGGGCGGGTGGTGCGGGATGGATCGGGTCGAGGAGTACACCTGTCTCTTATACACA
>JARFPS010000247.1 GCA_029288175.1 Miltoncostaea sp.
ATGCGCTGGTTGATCCGTAGCTGACGTGCCGAGAGCTGGGGCGGCCGCCTCAGGCGCATCGGCTGCCGTCCGCCAGTCGGCCGACACCGTGACGAGGACCGACCAGAGCTCGAGCGTCCGCGCATCCCTCGGGTCGCTGTCCTAGAACGTAGATTCGAGCTTCCGCGACACGGCGCGCCGGGGGAGCAACCGGCTCGTGTTCGACTCCCCGACGCGCGCGCGGTTCGACCCGTTCACGAAGGGGGGACGAACCCGCGCTTCGGCGTCCTCCAGGGTGTCAGGGCGCAGCGGGCGACTCGATCCGGGAACGTGGCCAACCCACGCGAGGCGTGTGGCCTGCCCGGTGACGTGCCGCGGGCCCAGCGAGAGCTCACGGTCCGCTTCCATCGAACCTCCGTACGAGCGAAGACCGTCAACGCCGAGGTCAACGGCCCCGACGCGCTGGAGCGCATCGAGGACGACCGCGACGACGGGCGCATCGAGTGTCTCGACCAGATGCCGAGCCTCGGGACCGTCGCCCCGAAGCGGGTGCGCGGCGACGACTACTCGGTCTCGTTCGCGGTGCCGCGCGCGAAGTTCCGCAAGTCCACGAAGGCGCGCAAAAAGACGCTCGTGCTTCGCGGAACCGCGCGGACGCCGCTCACCGCCAACGGCAACCCGGTGCGACAGACCATCGTGAGGACGAAGGTGACGCTCCGGCTCATCGGCTCTCGCTGAGCGCCCAGTCCGGATCGGCGCGGCCACCCGGCCCGCCACCGCGGCGGCGACGTGGGCGCTTGCCCACGAGCGTCGCGGTGGGGCGACGGCTGACCGTCGCGCGCCTCGACATCGCGTGGTCGCGGACCAGGGGTCGGGGACACGGGGCGGGCCTGGCACCGCCGAGCATCACCGGTGCGCGCCTTAAGCCTTCCTGAACGACACGCCGCCACCCTCGTGCTCGGACGCGCGTGGCCCTAGGCTCGGTTGCCCGGCGCTCCAGGAGGTCCCGTGAACGTGAGGCTCAGACGACGCACGCTCGGTACGGCACTCGCCGCGGCCACGGCCACGGCCGTGTTGGCCGCGCTTCCGGCGGGCGCGGTCGGCGCGTCCAAGCCGCTCAACTATCGGATCACGGTCACGAACCTCACGCCGAGCGATCTGACGCCGATCGCGGTCGTCGCCCACGACCGGCGCACGACCGTCTGGCGGACCGGGCGCCGTGCCAGCCCGGGGCTGGCCGAGCTGGCGAAGGACGGCGGGACCTCCCGCCTCCTCTCCGAGGCGCGCGGCAAGCCCGGCGTGCGCCGCACGATCAGCGCCCCCCGGGTGGCGCCACGGCGCTCGACGACGTTCCGGCTTCGCACCACGACGGCCTCCCGTCGGCTGACGCTCGCGACGATGCTCGTCTGCACCAACGACGGCTTCACCGGCGTCTCCTCCCGTGCGCTGCCGCTCCGCAAGAACGGCAAGCCGGGTCGGGCGACGTGGACGGTCTCGGCCTACGACGCAGGCGCGGAGCGCAACACCGAGAGCCGGTCCCATGTCCCATGCCTGGGGGCGCACGGGGTCGGGATCTCGACGCGATCCTCCGTGAAGCGCCACCCCGGCGTGAGCGGGCGCGGCGACCTGCGCCCCGCCACACACGGCTGGGGGAAGAACGCCGCCCGGATCACGATCCGCCCGGGCTGAGCCACGGCGGGCGCCGCAGGGCGCCGGGGACGCACGCACCCGGGCCCGTTCCGGGCGCTACATTCGGCCGATGCCCGCCCGCGCATCGGAACTCCGCCTCGGGCCCCGCCCCCGGTGGAGCCGTGGCTGAGCGCGGCGGCTC
>JARFPS010000057.1 GCA_029288175.1 Miltoncostaea sp.
AAGAGACAGGTGATGGGGAAGGCGACGAACGCCCGGGCCGCCGCGACGATGCCGACGCCGATGATCGCGGCGCGCAGCATGCCGCCGGACAGGTAGCCGACAAGGAGCTGGAGCGGCGTCATGGGGCTGCTGACCGGGTCCTCGATAAAGCCGTCGCCGCGGGCCTGGTAGATCGACGTGCCGTTGTTCGCGAAGGCCGCCGTCCCCACGCCCATCAGCACCAGGCCCGGGACGATGAACTGCTCGTAGGGGACCCCCACGATCGTGTCGATCCGGTCGCCGAGCGCGAGCCCGAACACCACGATGAACAGGACCGCCACGAGGATCTGCGGCACGAGTGTCTGTTTCCAGAGTCGCAGCACGCGCAGGCTCTCGCGCTCGGCGATGGCCCCGACGCCGCGCCACTGCGCCCGGCGGAGGTCGACCCCCTCGTCGGTCGTCACCGGCCCACCACCCTCAGGTAGACCTCCTCCAGGCCGCCCGCCCCGAAGCGCTCCCGAAGCTCATGCGGCGCCCCCTCGGCCACGATGCGTCCCCCGCCCATGAAGGCCACGCGCTCGCAGAGGGCCTCTGCCTCTTCCAGGTAGTGGGTCGTCAGGAGGATGGTCGTTCCGTCCGCGTGAAGACCGCGGATGTGGTCCCAGAGGTCGTGCCGCAGCTCGATGTCCACGCCCGCCGTGGGCTCGTCGAGGATCACCAGCCGGGGCCGGTGCACCAGCGCCCGGGCCAGAAGCAGGCGCCGGCGCATGCCGCCGCTGAGCAGGTTGGCGTAGCTGTCCGCCTTGTCCTCCAGGTCGAAGGTGCGGAGCATCTCCTCGGCTCGAGCGGCCGCGTCGCGGCGCCCCATGCCGAAGTAGCGGCCGTGGAGCTCGAGGGCCTCGCGCACCGGGACGAAGCGGTCGAGCGCCACCTCCTGAGGGGCGTAGCCGATCAGGCGGCGTGTCCGGGGCCCCCCGCGGCCCCATGCCGGGATGCCGAGCACCTCGATCGCGCCCCCATCGGGCCGCGTGAGCCCCACGATGCTCCGGATGAGCGTCGTCTTCCCCGCGCCGTTCGGCCCCAGGAGGCCGAAGAACATGCCCTGCGGGACCTCGAGGCGCAGATCGTCCACCGCCGTGACCGGGCCGAAGCGCTTGACGACGCCCTCGGCCCGGAGAGCCGGAACGTGGTCGTGGTCCCCTCCCGGCGTCACGGGCGGCGAGACTCGTCCATCGCGCTGCGCCCCGCCCCCGAGCCACCGCCCCAGACGGCGCGGGCGAAGCCCGCCAGCCCCAGGCCGATCAGCAGCACGGCCAGCAGCACGCCGGCGCCGACGTCGATGGCGTCCTGGGCGTCCAGCAGGCCCAGAAGCCCGACGATGAGCAGGGCGCAGCCCACGATCAGCGAGCCCGGTCGCAGTGGCCTCATTCGACCCTCAGCTCTCCGAAGCCGACCTCGGCGCTCAGCACGATGTCGGGCTCACCGCCGGTGGTGATCGTCACGTCGTTGCCCAGCCCCTCGTCCTGCTCTCCCAGCACCCTCATGTCGCCCGCCGTGACCGACCCCTCCGCGGCGATCGTCGCATCGGGCGGGGTCAGCACGCGCAGGCTTCCGAAGGCCACGGAGGTGGCGATCTCATACGGCCCCGCCTCGGGATCGAGCCCCCGGAGGTCGAGCGTGGCCTCGCCGGCCGTCAGCCGGTATTCGGATTCGACCTCGACGCCCGACGCCGGGGCCCATTCCGCCTGGCCGAAGCCGCCCTCCAGCGGCACGTTCACGAACGAGATCGCGACCAGGCCGATCGCCAGCACCACGCCGAGCGTGGCGAGTCCGAAGACCCGTCCCAGATAGGCGCTCACGATCACCGCGCCGCCGACGGCGAGGACCGCGAGCGCCAGGACCGACTGCGCGCCGAGGCCGCCGGCCAGCGCCACGACGAGCGCAGCGACTCCGGCGAGCAGGGCGAGGGCACCGAGCACCGCCCACACCGCGGAACGCCCACCTCGATCGCCCGCGGTGTCCGCGGTGGCGGTCGAGGTCGTCGCTCCGACGGCGGCTGCTGCGGGCTCCGGCGCGGTGGCCGCGGGCGTCGGCGTGGTCGGGCGCGCCTCGCGCCGACCGGAGACACGGGAAGCCCCGCGGCGCCACCACAGCGCCCCGAGGCCCAACCCGATCAGATACGCCGCGACGCTGAGCTCCGGTCCGGCGAGGCCCGGGAGCCCCGCGACGAGGAGTGCGCCGCCGACGGCGAGCAGGAGGAGTCCGATGACGGCGACGGCGCCCCGTCGGGGCTCGCCGCCGAATGCGGACTCCAATCGGCTCGGCCCGTCCTCGGAGGGAAGGGCGAGCCACGCCAGTCCGTACAGGACGGCTCCGGCCCCGGCGAAGATCGCCAGGAGCACGAAGCCGATGCGCGGCACCAGCGGGTCGATGTTGAAATGACGAGCGAGGCCCGCGGCCACGCCCCCGGCGATGCGCTTGTCGGAGCGCACCATGCCACGGGGCGGTGGTGGGGCCGGTTCCTCCTCGTCGTCGCGACGCGACTTCGCGCCGCGGATCGTTCCTGTGAGTGTGTGCATGCCCTGAATGCTCAAGCGTAGGGCGATCCGCGTCCATCGGGGATGACCCCGACCCCCCACGCGGACCTTCCCCCCGGCCGCCGGGGCTCCTCCTCATCGTCGTGCCGGGAGGGCTGTGCGATCATCGGCCGGGCGATGGCGAGCGAGGCCACACTGAGCGTCGAGGGGGGCGGCCGCTCCCGTTGGCGCGACCGCGACCGCATCGTCGCGGGCATCTCGCCGGTGATCGCGAAGCGCCTGCGCGTGCCCGTCTGGCTGGTGCGGTCCGGCTTCGCGGTGCTCGCGCTCTTCGGCTTCGGGATCATCCTGTACGCCGCGCTGGTGGTCGCCATGCCGGGGGCGGGCGACGAGGCGGAGGGCGCCGCGGGGCTGTTCCGCGCGGCCGCGGTGGCCATCATCGCCGCCGGTGCGCTGCTCGTTTCCCGGCGGCTGGGCCTCTGGAGCGACGACGACACCATATGGTCGTTGCTGGTGGTCGCGATCGGCGCCGCCGTCATCTGGCAGCGGGCCGAGGCGTTCGACCGGGAGCGCCGCCGGCGGGGTGGGGCGGCCGATCGCGTGACCGAGACGATCGGGGGACGCAGCGCCGCCATCCGGTTGGCGGTGGGCGCCCTGCTGATCGTCGCCGGAGTCGCGGGGCTCCTGGCCGCGGTGGACGCTCTCGCCGACGCGCGCGACGGGGTCATCGCCATCGTCCTGACCGGTGCCGGCGTCGCGTTGATCCTGGGGCCCTGGCTGCTGCGGCTCGGCCGCGCCTACACGGAGGAGCGCTCCGGCCGCATCCGGGCCCAGGAGCGCGAGGAGATGGCGGCCCGCATCCACGACTCCACGCTGCAGACGCTGGCGCTCATCCAGCGCTCGGCGGGCGACGCCGCCGAGACCCAGCGTCTCGCCCGGCGCGGCGAGCGCGAGCTGCGCGGCTGGCTGTTCCCTGAGGCGACGGCCGCGGCAGGAGGGCTGAACGAGGCCGTCGAGGAGATGACGGCGGACGTGGAAGAGCTGTTCGACGTCCGCGTGGAGGCGGTCACCGTGGGGGACGCGCCCATGACCGAGCCCCTCCGCGCACTCATCGCGGGCGTCCGCGAAGCGCTGGTCAACGCCGCCAAGTTCTCCGGCCGGCGACGCATCGACCTGTTCGTGGAGGTCGAGGACGGTACGGCGCGTGCCTACGTGCGCGACGACGGCTCCGGCTTCGACCCCGACGCGATCCCGCCGGATCGGCACGGTATCCGCGACTCGATCATCGGCCGGCTCGAGCGGCACGACGGGCGCGCCGCGGTCACCTCCTCGCCGGGCTCCGGCACGGAGGTCGAGTTCGAGATCGAGATCGAGGCGGGGCCGTGAGCGACGCCGTCCGGGTCGTGATCGTCGACGACCATCCGCTGTTCGTCTCGGGCGTGCGCGCCGAGATCGAGCCCGACCTCGACGTCGTGGGGACGGCCAACGGGGTCGACGAGGCCGTCGAGGTCATCGCCCGCGAGCGCCCGGAGGTGGTGCTGCTCGACGTGCACATGCCCGGAGGCGGGGGCCGGGCCGTCATCGAGGGAGCGCTGAGCGCCGGGTGCGACAGCGCCTTCCTGGCGGTGTCGGTCTCCGACGAGCCGCGCGACGTGATCGAGGTCATCCAGGCGGGCGCCCGGGGCTACGTCACCAAGACCATCGATCCGGCCGAGCTGGTGGACGCCGTTCGGAGGATCCGCGACGGCGACGCCGTTTTCAGCCCGCGTCTGGCCGGGTTCGTGCTGGACGCCTTTCGCGGCGACGGCGCCGAGGCCGATCCCGACCTGGGCAGGCTGACGCCGCGCGAGCGGGAGGTGCTGCGCCTGATCGCGCGCGGCTTCGCCTACAAGGAATGCGCGCGGCGCCTGGACATCTCGCCCAAGACGGTGGAGCACCATGTTTCGTCCGTGCTGCGCAAGCTGCAGCTCAGTTCGCGACACGAGCTGTCGCGCTGGGCGGCCGATCGTCGCCTGATCTGATCGCGGCCTGCCGAGGGGCGGGTCACGAGCCCGGCCGCGCGCCCCCGAGGTCCAACGCCCCGGCGTGCCGCAGGCGCTCCAGAGCTTCGACCGCGTGCGGGGCGAAGCGCGCGCCGGCCTCGCGCAACAGGTGGGCGAGGCCCGCCGTCGCATCGTCCGGCGCGCAGGCCCCCTCCGACGAGGCGGTCAGCCGGCTCCAGGCGTCGGCGATGCCGATGAGCTGGGCCCCCTCGGGGATCTCGTCGCCGATCAGGCCGTCCGGGTACCCCCGGCCGTCGACGCGCTCCAGGTGGTGCAGCGCCCAGGACAGCGGCTCCTCGGGCAGCAGGTCCGCAAGGCTCTCCTTCGAGCGGTCATGTGCCCAGCGGAGGTGCCTCCGCTGGGCACCGGACAGCGGCAGGCCTGCCACCACGTCGCCCGGGAGCGCGACCTGGACGGCTCCATGCGCGAGTGCCGACTCCCGAAGCGCCGCCGCGGCCTCCATGGGCCACCCGAGCGTCGCGGCGAGTCGCACCGCAAGATCGGCGACTCGCCTGCTGTGGCCGGCGAGGTGGGGCGCGCGGGCGTCGGCCAGGCCGCCCAGCGCGCGCAGGCCGGCGAGCCGCG
>JARFPS010000259.1 GCA_029288175.1 Miltoncostaea sp.
TTCGAGCTGCTGTCGGGGCCTGAGAAGGGCCTGGAGGCGGGCTTCGATCTGGGCGCCGATGTGGCGGTGAGCGAGGGCGACCGCATCCGCGTGTCCCGGGCCGAGATCCCCGAGGGCGTGGAGCTGGGCGGGGTGGAGATCGACCTCTACTCGTTCAGCGACTTCGAGCGCCGGGCTCCCCTGCTGTGGCTCACGCTCCTGTTCGCCGCGCTGGTGATCGGCCTGGCCCGTTGGCGCGGCGTCCGCGCGCTGATCGGCCTCACGGGGAGCCTGTTCATCATCGTGCTCTTCATCGTGCCCTCGATCCTCTCGGGGAACGCCCCCGTGCTGGTGGCGGTGATCGGGGCGCTGGCGGTGATGCTCATCACGATCCCCCTGGCGCACGGCATCAGCCCGATCACCCTGTCCGCGTGCCTCGGCACCGCCGCGGCGCTCATCGCCACCGTCCTCTTGGCCGAGCTGTTCGTCGATCTCGCCCACATCACCGGCTTCGCCAGCGAGGAGGCCACCATCCTCCGCGCGGCGTCCGACGAGCTCTCGATCCAGGGGCTCCTGCTGGCCGGCATCGTCATCGCGGCGCTCGGGGTGCTGGACGACCTGACGGTCACGCAGGCGTCCACGGTCGCCGCGCTGCGCCGCGCCCGCCCCGACCTGGGCGCGATGCCGGTGTTCCGCGAGGCGATGCGCGTGGGACAGGACCACGTGGTGGCCACCGTCAACACGCTGGTGCTGGCGTACGCGGGCGCCTCCCTGCCCATCCTGCTGATCTTCAGCGTGGCCGACACGCCCTTCCTCGATGCGGTCAACGCCGAGGTGGTCGCCGCCGAGATCGTCGCGACGTTGGTCGGATCCATCGGGCTGATCCTCGCCGTTCCCGTGACCACCGCCCTGGCCGCCGTCGTGGCCGCGCGCACCCCCACCGAGGAGCTCGGCGAGGTGCACGCGCACTAGACGGGAGTGAAAATAAGAACCGTTCTTGTTAGCCTCGTCCCCTCACCGAGGAGGGAGAACGGAATGCGTCGATCGAGGGCACTGGTCGCGGCGGCGGCCATCATGAGCGTGGGCGTGGGTCTTGCCGCCTGCGGTTCCGACTCCTCGGACGAGGACGACGCGAGCGTGAGCATCGTCGCCACCACGCCGATGATGGGCGCCATCGCCCAGGACGTGGTCGGAGACGGCGCCGAGGTCGCGGTCCTGATCCCCGAGGGGGCGGACCCCCACGACTTCCAGCCCTCCGCCCAGGACATCGCCGCGCTCAACAACGCGACCCTCATCGTCGCCAACGGCGAGAACCTCGAGGAGGGGCTTGGGGAGCCGCTCGAGGCCGCGGCCGCGGACGGGGTGACCGTGTTCACCGCCACCGAGCACGTCGAGCTGCTGGAGGGCGGCGAGGACGCCCACAGCGACGATGAGGGCCACTCGGACGATGAGGAGGGCCACTCGGACGACAAGGGCGAGGCCGGGCACTCCGACGACGAAGAGGGCCACTCGGACGATGTAGAGGGCCACTCGGACGAGGAAGAGGGCCACAGTGACGAGGAGAGCCACTCGGACGACGAAGAGGGTCACTCAGACGACGAGGCGGGACACTCCCACGACGGGGACGACCCCCACATCTTCACCGACCCGGGTCGCATGGCGACCGTCGCGCTGGCCCTCGGCGAGGCGCTGGCCAACGAGGGCGTCGACGCCACGGGAGCCGAGGAGACGGCTCAGCGCTACCGGGCGATCGACGGCGAGCTCGAGGCGTCGACCGCGACCGTGCCGAAGGCCCAGCGGGCGCTGGTGACCGGGCACGAGTCGATGGCCTACTGGGCCGATCGCTACGGGTACGAGGTCGTCGGCACGGTCTTGCCGAACCTCTCAACGAATGCCCAGGTCAGCGCGTCGGACATCGCCGAGGTCTCTGAGACCATCGAGCGCGAGGGCGTCCAGGCGATCTTCGCCGAGCCCGACACGGCGCCGGCGGTGGCCGAGGCGATCTCCCAGGAGACGGGCGCCCGGGTGGTGACCGTCTACTCGGAGTCCTTCGGCCCCGACACGGAGACCTATGAGGAGTACGTGCGGCAGCTGACGGACGCCATCGTCGACGGCCTGGGCGGGGAGGTCGCGCAGTCGACTGGCTGATCGCACCGTTCGCCGACAACCTGTTCATGCAGCGCGCCCTCATCGCGGGCGTGCTGGTGGCGATTCCCGCCGCGGTGGTGGGCACGTTCGTCGTGTTGCGCGGCTTCGCGTTCATCACCGACGCCCTCGCCCACGGGGTCATCCCCGGCATCGCCGCCGCGCTGCTCCTCGGCGCCCCGGGCATCATCGGGGCGGCCGTGGGAGCCGCCGTCATGGTGGGCGGAGTCGACCTGATCTCCCGCCGATCGCGGCTCTCGGGCGACTCCGCGATCGGCCTGATGTTCGTCGGCATGCTCGCCCTGGGCGTGGTGATCGTCTCGCGTTCGGACAGCTTCCGAGGAGACCTGGTCTCGATCCTGTTCGGGGACATCCTGGGGGTGCTGTGGAGCGACGTGTGGACCCAGCTCGCCGTGGCGGGCATCACGGTCCTCGCCGCCGCGGTGCTGACCCGGCCGTTCCTGCTGCTGGCCTTCGACCCCGAGACCGCCCGGGCGGCCGGCTTCTCACCGCGGTGGACGCATCTGGCGATGATGGTCTTGGTGGCCTTCGTGGTGGTGGCCTCGTTCCAGGTGGTCGGCACGCTGCTCGTCTTCGGCATGCTCGTGGCCCCACCGGCGGCGGCCGCCCTGGTGGCGCGCCGCGTCGGGGTCATGATGGCGCTGGCCGCCCTCATCGGGGTCGCGTCGGTCTATGCGGGCCTGCTGATCTCGTTCCACTTCGACACCGCCGGCGGCGCGACGATCGTGCTGATCCAGACGCTCGTGTTCTTCGCCGCGCTGGTCGGCCGAAGCATCGGGCGCGCACCGGCCACGACCCCGGGGACGGCGTGAGCCTTCCCGCGGTCGTGGTGGAGGACCTGTCGATCGGGTTCGGCGACCACGTGGTGCTCGACGGCGTCGATCTGCGGCTCGACGGGGGTCGGATCGCCGCGCTCGTGGGGACCAACGGGTCGGGGAAGACCACGCTGCTGTCGACGCTGGCCGGCCTCCTTCCGCCGATCTCGGGCGTGTGCTCCGTGCTGGGCGGAGCACCGGGGACACACCCGACGCGCGTCGCCTACCTGCGCCAGTTCCACGCGCGCGACTTCACCTTGCCGCTGCGGGCACGCGACGTCGTGGCCATGGGTCGCTACCCCCGGGCGGGGCTCTTCCGCCGCCTGAACCGAGACGACCGACGGGCGATCGACAAGGCCATCGAGCGCATGGGCGTCGGACCCCTTGCCTCGACCGCGCTCGGCGAGATGTCCGGCGGCCAGCGTCAGCGCGTCTACCTGGCGCAGACGCTCGCCTGGGAGGCCGACGTCATCCTGCTCGACGAGCCCTCGGCCGGGCTGGACCCCCAGGCCAAGGGCCTGCTCGCCAGGGTCGTCCGTGAGGAGGCGGCGCGCGGAGCGGCGGTGATCACGGCCACGCATGACGTTGGGGAGGCGCTGCGCGCCGACCACGCGATGGTGCTGGCCGGGCGCGTGGTGTCGTCGGGGCCGCCCAAGGAGGCGCTCAAGCGCGAGTCGCTGCTGGAGGCCTTCGGGCTGGGCGTGCTGGAGTTGCCCGATGGCGAGACCGTCGCCCTCGACCCAAGCCACGGTCACGGCGAGCACGACGCGCACGCTCACTGAGGACGGGCGGGCCGACCCCTAGCGGAACTGGCGCGTGTAGAGCAGACCGGGCGAGTAGTCGCCCTTCTGCCGACCCTCGGGAACCGCGCACCCCCAGGCCACCAGCACGCCCCGGCCGCCCGCCGCCGCGAGGCTCGGACCGGCGATGCCCAGGGCCGTGTTGCAGAAGCGACTGAGGTCCTGCGTGGCCGACCAGGCCGACGCGCTCCGGCCGTTCCAGGTGGTGACCGCCAGGGGGTTGTCGACGCCGTTGTCCGCCCCCGAGTTGGCGTAGGCGGCGACCGCATGCCGCAGGTTGTCCATCTCGACCTCGACATCCGAGATGACGTAGTTGTTCACCTGAGCGTTGAAACCTGGCTCGGGCGTGGTGGTGGGCGAGGGCCACGAGCCGTCCTCGCCCCGGCGCATCGCGCGTGAGTAGGCCGGGGTGCCACCACCGTCGCCGAAGTCACCCGCCGCGAACTGGTTCACGGAGTTCGTGCCCCACGCCACGGCGACGTCGCCTCGGGAGTTGGTGGCCACGGCGAGGTCGGCGAGGTCGCGGAAGCTGGTCGTGAAGCCCACCGGCGCGAGCGCGCGCGGGACGTACGCCCCCACGGCCACGGTCTCCGGATCCGACCAGCGCGCGCCGCCGGAACCGAGGCGCATCACACGGATGTCGCCGCCCTGCGCCAGGGCCAGCACGGCCGGCCCGCTGGAGGGGACGTCGAGACGCATCGCGTCGGGCAGAAGGCCGTTGATCGGGAGGCCCACCGGTGGGAGCTGTGTCCACTTGCCGTCCTTGTCCCGGGTCGAGGTGGCCGCGGTGCCGTCGGGCAGGTCGTAGACCGCCACCACGGTGCCGTTGTTCCTGATGCCCAGACGCACGTCCGGCGGATCGACGGTGGTGGCGCCGCTGATGGGCCGCAGCGTGGTCAGGCCCTCGTAGCGCCCCGCGCCGGTGGTCCCACGACGCACGTACGCCGCGCCGGAGCCGCGCCGCTCGCCCGAGAAGCCCGCGTAGACGTCGCCCTTGGGGTTCACGGCCACGCTCGGGCCGCCGTAGGTGAGGCCGTTGCTGCGACTGACGCGCCTGGGCGCCCCGAATCCCCTCGACGACTCGATGTCACCGACGATGCCCGTCAGCGCGTCCCTCGAACCTGTGGTCTGCCCCATCGCCAGGGCAAGGCGGCCTCGGGAGTCCATGCCGGTGTCGAACAGCGACCGGGGTCGCACCGCGGGGAAGGCCCGCTCGGCCCGGCCGAAGGCACGGTCCTCGCGGGTGCGCTTGACCGACCAGAGCCGATTGCCCCTGGCGTTGAAGACGACCGCAGCCCGCCCGTTTGCCGCCAGGCTTGCATCCACGGTCGTGTCGCTCGCGTCGTATCGGGTCGCGGAGGCGTCGTCGTTTTGGACCCGCTCGGGCCTCTCCCACTCGGCGGCCGCCGCAGGCCCGGCCGCGAGCGCTGCGGCGCCCACGGCGATGGCGGCGAAGGCGGGCCTCCTCAACATGAGCGCCGACGGACTAGCGGAATGAGCGCGTCCAGAGCAGACCGCTGGCGTCGTTCGCGCTGGGCGTGGAGGTACTGCAGCCCCAGGCCACGACCACTCCCCTGCTGCCGTACGCGGCGAGGCTCGGACCCTGGATACCGCCGCTGCTGTCACGACAGAAGCGACTCAGCGCCTGCGTGCCCGACCACGCGGTGGCGCCTGTCTGGTTCCAGGTGCTCGCCGCCAGGGGGTTGGCCAGTCCGTTGGAGGCGCCCGAGGACGCCCACGTCGCGACGGCCGCGCGCCGGTTGTCCATGTCGACCTTCACGTCGCTGATCGCGAATGGGATATCAGGGTCGTCCTCCCACTGGGGCTCGGCCGAGCTGGTGGGCGTCGGCCACGGCGACCCCGTGCTCGGGCGCATGGAGCGCCAGTAGAGCTGCTGGGCGCCCGTGCCGCCCTGCACCGGACCCGTGAACGTGTCGCTGTAGAAGTAGGGGTTGGTGCCCCACGCCACGGCCACCGCGCCGCTGGAGTTCGTCGCGACGTCGAGACCTTGGATCAGGTTCTGAGACGGAAGGTTCGGTGGCGCCTGCCCGGTGGCGGCCACCGGAAGGTCCGAGGCCAGCGCGTAGATATCGTCGCCGACGGTCTCGGGAGCGGACCACTCCGTGCTGCCGGTGCCAAGGCGCCGCACCACGATGTCGCGGTCCTGGGCGATCGCCATCACGGCCGCCCCGCTCGACGGGACGTCGAGCGCGAAGGCGTCGACCGGGTTGCCGTTGACCGGCTGGCCGATGGTGGGCAGACGGGTCCAGCCGCCGCTGGTGTTGCGCCGGTAGCTGACGATGGAGCCGTCCTCGAGCTCGAAGGCCACGTACACCGTGCCGCTGTTGGTGACGCCGATGTCGACATTGGGCGGGCTGACGTGCTTGCTGCCCGCCAGACCCTTCAGCGTGCTGCGACCGCTGTAGCGACCGTTGGAGGTGCTGCCGCGCATGACGTAGACCGCGGCGGAGCCCTCGCTCTGCCCGGAGAACGCCGCCCAGACGTCGCCCTTCGGGTTGCTCGCCACGCTCGGGTCGCCGTAGGTCAGACCGTTGCTCGGGCTCAGGCGCGTCGCCGGGCCGAAGCCCTTGCTGCTCTGGATGGCCCCCGCGATACCCGTGAGGGCGTCCTGCGTGCGGGTGCTCTCCCCGAGCGCCACGGACAACCGGTTACTCCCGTCCATCCCGACGTCGAAGCGGTTGGTCACCGGACGGATCTTGGGGAAGGCCTCCACGGGCTTGACGAACTTGGCGGTCGTGCTTGCGCGGCGGGACACCCAGAAGCGGTTGCCGCGGGCACGGAAGACGATGGACGCCCTGCCGCTGGGGGCGATGTTCGCCACGACGTTGGTCGACCCCAGCTGGCTCGTGGCCGACGAGCTGTCGTTGGGGATCTTCTCCGCAGCCGACCACGATGCCCCCGAAGCCGGGGCGCTGGCGGCGAGCGCGGCCCCTGCCGCGGCGACGGCGCACAACGTGAGGCGGGTGGCCCTGCGCATGGTGTCTCCCTTGGGGGTGTGGGATGCGGGCAGACCGCCCGATCTCAGGCGATGCTCTCACGACTCGCCCGGTCACGTCACCCCCGCGGGCCCGGCTAGGGTGCGGGCGTGAACGTCCGGAACGTCGGTGCCTGGTTCAGCCTCCTGGCGGGAAGCCTGTGCCTGCTGGTGGGGATGCTCGCGCTCTACGGCTACGACGCGGTGTTCAACACCGAGGGGTTCACCGACCGGGTCATGGAGGCCTACTCCGACCCCGAGGTCCAGGCATGGCTGGCCGACGAGATCACGGTCGGGGTGGTCGAGCGCGGAAACCCCGACCTGATCTCGTTCCGACCGGTCGTCGCCGGCACGCTCGAGACCGTGCTGGGCTCGGACGCCGGAACGGCCGTCGTGCGCGGTGCCGTCTCCGACCTTCACCGCACGCTCTTCACCTCCGAAGGCGACACGGTGACGCTCGGGGTCGCCGATGTGCTGATCCTCGCCGCCGACGCGATCGAGCCCACCAACCCGGAGGCCGCCGAGCAGCTGCTGGAGGCCGAGGCCGGCCTGGTTCAGATCGCGAACCGCGAGGTGACGGCAGACATCATCACCTTCGGCGAGTCGCTGGGGGTGGTGGCGATCGTGCTGCCGCTCGTCGGCTTGGCGCTGCTGATCGTCGGGGCGGCACTCTGGCGGCCACGCCGACGGGGCGTCGAGATCGTGGGTGGCTGCATCGCCCTGGTGGGACTGCTGCTGGCCGTCGGGGTGGTGGTGGCCCGCGCGGTGCTGCTGCTCTCGGTGGACGACGCCACCCGCCCGATCGCCCGCGCCGTCTGGGACGCGATGATCGGGCCGCTGGCCGTCTGGGGCGTCGGGATGGTGGTGCTGGGCGCCGTGCTGGCGCTCGCCGCCAGGAACGTCCTGAAGCCGGTCGAGATCGCCCCGCTGCTGCGCTCGGTCGCGCGCACGATCGCCGACCCCCCCGGCGGCCCGGTGGGCCGGCTACTCCGCGCTCTCATCGCGGTGACGCTGGCGGTCGCCATTCTGTTCCGGGCCGACGAGGTGCTGTCGGCCGTCCTCGTGACGCTGGGCGTCCTGGTGCTCATCTGGGGCCTCTCCGAGTTGCTGCGCCTGTTCTTCCCGGCCTCGGAGGAGGCGGCGGTCGCGGCCGACGGCCGGCCCCGCTGGGGCCTGAGGCTCGCGGCCGGATTGATCGGGCTCGGCGCGCTGGTGATCCTCGGCGTCGCCTTCGCCGCCAACCGCTCACCCGACCCACCGCCGCCGCCGATCGTCGACGCGTGCAACGGTCATGTCGAGCTGTGCGACCGGCCCCTGGATGAGATCGCCTTCGCGGCGACCCACAACTCGATGGCCGCGGCCGAGGTCCCGGGGTGGCTCCTGGCCAACCACAATCGGTGGATCCCCAGGCAACTCGACGACGGCTATCGCGCGCTGCTCATCGACACGTGGTACGGCTTCCCCACGACCAACGACAGCGGCGTGGTCACCGACACCTCCGCCGGCGAGGAGCCCGGCGTCGACCCGATCGACCCCGACACCGAGGCCGCCGCGGAGCGCACCCGTCAGCGGCTCTCGCCCAACATCGACACATCGGAGCGTGGGCTGTTCCTGTGCCACGGCTTCTGCGAGCTGGGCGCCGTCCCGCTCGCCGACGGTCTGCGTGAGATCCGCACCTTCCTCCTGCAGAACCCGAACGAGGTGCTGATCATCTTCGTGGAGGACCACACCACCGCGGTGGACACCGCAGCCGCGTTCGAGGAGGCGGGCTTCGCCGACCTCGCGTGGACGGTCGAGGACGGCGCCGAGCTGCCGACGCCGCGCGAGATGATCGAGAGCGGCCGCCGCGTCCTGATCATGAGCGAGAACGACACCGAGGGCGCGCCCGAGTGGTACCACGAGGGCTTCGCCCTCACCCAGGAGACGCCGTACTCGTTCGATTCTCCGGAGGCCCTGGCGGCCCCCGACAGCTGCGAGCCGAACCGCGGCGAACCCGAGAGCCCCCTCTTTCAGATGAACCACTGGGTGCAGCGGGTGGCGCCCCCGATGCCCAGCGACGCCGACGTCGCCAACGAGCGGGAGTTCCTTCTGGAGCGGGCGCGCCGCTGCGAGATGGAGCGCGAGAAGCTCCCCAACATCGTCGCCGTCGACTTCCACGAGCGGGGCGACACGCTGGGCGTGGTCGACGAGCTGAACGGTGTGAGCACGCGCGACTGAGTCGCCCCACCCGCGCTCAGATCGGCAGGCGCCGCTCGTAGACCACCCGATCCTGCCCGGGCCCCACGTAGTCGGGCTCCTCGCGGCCCGCGAAGCCCAGCGCTTCGTGGAAGCGCCGCGAGCCGACCCGGTCGGGCGCGGCCAACGCCCGGATGCTGGTGCAGCCCCGCGCGTGCATGCGCTCGCCGAAGTCGACGTAGAGGGCGCGACCCACGCCGCGCCCGCGCAGGGAGGGGTCGACCATGTGGAAGTGCACGTAGGCGAGGTCGGGCTCGATCTCGCTCCGCAGCCCGAGCAGGACCCCCACCATGCGCTCGGGGCGCGCGGCGTCGGCCGCATAGACTCCCGACGCCCCGAGCTGCTCGAAGAAGAGGCGGTGCATCGTGAGCCCCACAGGATGCCCGAACCACTCGTCTGCCACCTCGCGGGCCGCCGAGAAGTCGGCGCCGGTCAACGGCCGCAGCATCAGCTCGTCGGACATGCGGCCATGATCGCAGGCGCCCGATGAGCGGCGGCGGCGCCTCCGAGAAGGAGGGCCTCTTCGAGGGCGATCCGCGCCTCCTGCCGCTGGTCATCGCGACCGGTCTGGCGCTGTTCGCCGTGCAGCTCGACTTCTTCTCGGTCCAGACCGCCCTGCCCAGCATGGCGGCGGATCTCGACACCAGCGTGACGTCGCTCCAATGGGTGCTCAGCGGGTACATGCTGGCGCTCGCCTCCTTCTTCGTGGTCGGGGGACGGC
>JARFPS010000084.1 GCA_029288175.1 Miltoncostaea sp.
CGCCATACGCGATGCCAGATCCAGTCTCGTGGGCTCGGAGATGTGTATAAGAGACAGAGCTGGGCGACGGTCACGGTCTCACCGACGTCGAGCTCGGTGACGTCGAACTCGATCGAGTCGGGGATGGAGTCCGGCAGCGCGCTGACGGTCACCTCGCGCAGCGGCTGGTCGAGAATGCCGCCCTCGCGCACGCCGACGGCGCTTCCGGTGAGCACGATGCCCACGGAGACCTCGATCGCCACGGTGAGGTCGACCTCTTGGAAGTCGATGTGCAGCACCTCGCCGCGCACGGGGTGGATCTGCCACTCCTTGAAGACCACCGGCTTCGCCTCGGCGCCACCGACCGAGATGTCGATCACCGAGGTGCGGCCGCCGTCGGCCATCACCCGTCGCAGGTCGCGGGCCGGCACGCTGAACGCCAGCGACTCGCTCCCTTCCTGGTAGACGACACCGGGCACCTTGCCCTCGCGGCGCAGGCGCCGTGCGGGGCCGTTGCCGGTCGCGGTGCGACCGTCGGCGGTGAGTTGAAGATGGTCAGCCATAGATGTGCCCGCCGGGCGAGCGGCGAAGGAGTGTAGCGGAAAAGACCCCCGACCTCAGGCGCCCCGCGGGCCGAGCGACGAACGGCTCCTCCGGCGCGTCACGGGACGGGGCGGGCGACCCCCCTGCCGAGGGAGGCCAACCCGGCCCGGCGGCCCGCTACGGTGGTCGCGGCCTTCACCGAGGAGACGACCATGCCCGAGCCCAGGGATCGCGACAATAGCTCCACGATCGGCCCGGCCGATCTGCGCGCCCTCGCCGAACGGCGCGACCCTCTGGGGATTCTGTCGGTCTACGTCGACGCCGACCCCGGCGCCCACGACAGCGATCGGCGCCCCTGGGAGACCGAGCTCGACGTCCGCATGCGAGATCTCGCTGCGGAGGTGAAGCGCGACGGGCCGCGCGAGCGTTGGCAGGCGTTCGAGCAGACGCGCGAACGGGTCGCCGCGCTACTCGACACGGCCGCCAGTCCGGCCACCTCCGGCCGCGCGCGGGTCGTCTTCGCATCGCTCTCCGACGCGTGGACGGCGCACGACACCTTCCAGCTCGCCACCACCACCGAGGCCATCCTCGATCAGAGTCCGCGCATCCGTCCGCTGGTGAAGCTCTTCCGGGACGGCGCCCCCGCGGGCGCCGTCATCGTGTCGCGCGACGCCATCGAGATGGTGGAGGTGCGCCTGGGGTACCCCGAACGCCTCGGCGGCCCGGGCTTCGAGGGCGCCGCCCCCGACAGCCGGGAGAAGAAGGGTCCCGCCGCCGGCAACCCCGCCAGGGCGCAGCAGACCGCGCCACAACGCGACCGTCACGAGCATCACGTCGACGACCGGCGCGAGCGCTTCCTCGCCTCGGCGGCGGCGACGGTCGCGGACATGGCGGCCTCCCGAGGCTGGGATGAACTGCTCCTCATGGGCGACCCGCGGCTGGCCGGCGTCGTGGAAGACAACCTCGCCGCCGGTTCGTCGGGCCCGAGGGTCTCGCTCCTCGACATCAACCCCGGCGGGCTCACCGACGACGAGCTGGCCGCCTGGATGCGCGGCGAGCTGGCCGGGCTGCGGAGCGCCCGCAGACGCGAGCGCGTCCAGGCGGTGATCGGGGCCGCCGTTCAGGGCCGGGCCGGGGTGACCTCGGCCGACGAGGTGCTCGTGGCGCTCGCCGAGGGCCGCGTCGAGGCGCTCCTGTACGACGAGGACGTGGTGCTGCATGGCACGCGCCTGCCCGACGGCCGGCTCGTGGCGCTCGAGCGCGCACCGGCCGAGATCGGCGCCGGCGAGGAGCCGCTGCTCATCGAGCGGATGATCGAGATGGCCCTGGCGACAGAAGCCGAGGTCGTCCCGCTCTCGGGCACGGAGTCCGACGGCCTCGAGCAGGGCGTGGGGGCCGCGCTGCGCTGGTAGCCGGCCAGGGTGCCGGGGCGAACCGCTCTAGAAGAGCTGGTTCTGGAGAAACGGGGCGTCCGATTTCCCGAGAACCGTCATGCCTATGAGGCTAGTGGCCTCGCCAGCTGTCTGTCCACGAATCGGGGGAAAAGGGCGCTAAGAGCGTGCGTCCGGTGGCCGAACCGGACAGACGACGGGGACGCGGCGTGAGCGCGCACCCTCCCCGACTCGACGGGACGATCCTGATGTGCGAGGTCGGCTCGACCGGCCCCGGGATCTCGGTCAGCGGCGACGATCGCGACGACATGGGCGTGATGATCAAGGGGTCAACAGGAAGACAGCGGGCGCGGCGCGCTCGTCAGGGCGTGCAGTCCGCGTAGAAGCTGCTGCAGGAGTTGTACCCGACGCGCCCCCACGTCCCGCGATCCGAGCGCGCCTGCGTGTAGAAGTCCGAGAGCGGGACCTCAAGCGGGCAACCGCTCGCGTAGCTCTGGTCGTCGGCCGCGCCGCACAGCTCCGGGTAGTCGGAGCGCTTGCCGAAGAGCATCGTCCAACCGTCGAGGGTCCGCCCCGCCGGCGCCTCCTTGAACTGCTTTGCGGGCTCCTCGGGGGTGTCTGCGTTCGCATGGCCGACCCAGTAGACGCTACCGCCCGGTGCCGGCGAGCTGCTGGACCTGACCCACGGCTTGTAGATCCTCTTGCTGGTCACGAATTTCGCGCATGAGTCGTTGTCGTAGGTCTTCCCGAAGCAGTGCCACGCGTTCCAGTATTTGGCGACGTACTCCGACCAGTAGTACGTGTCGTTCGCCAGCTGGGTCACCGTGCCGCCCGTCGCGGAGTCGGGCAGTCCGAGCTTGCCGATGCGTCCGGTGTCCGGATTGAATTCCATGAGGCGGCCGTACTCGAGGGGGATCGTCCCCGCGAGCACGATGTTCTTGATCCTGAATTGGTCCCGGATCGTGTACATCTGCGCGTTGAGCTCCGTGCCGAAGATCAGCACGTCGTCGTTCCCCTTGTTCTTGTTGATCACCTCGAGCCCGGCCGAGATGCCGCCACCGACGAGCGCCCCGAACGCACGCCATTCCGGCCCAATCACGCCGAGCGCGCTCAGCCCACCCTTGATGAGCTGACCGATCGCTCCAGCCACCGCCCCCTCTGACCCGCTCGTGAAGTAGGGCGTGACCTTGTCGATCGCGCCGTCCTGGTCGGCGTAGGCAAGGTCGATGATCGCCTTGTTGTTCGCGAGATAGGAGGAGAGCCAGTTCGCGGCCTTGAGTTCCCGCTTGAGCTGGCGCGTGACCGTCGTCCAGGCTTCTTTCTTGACCCCCCGCGGCCGCTTGGCGGGAACAAGGAGCTTCGGGAGAACCGCGGGGTTGGCGTACCCCGCCCGGAAGTCGCTGGTGATCTTGCCGTCGGCGTCGGTCAGGGCCGGGTTCATCTTTTCGATCGCGGTGTAGGCAGCGCACTCCGCGCCGGTGAAAACCGGAAACGGCGCGACAACCGAAGCCAGCTTCCCGTCGTCGGCGTTGAACGCGTAGACGCCGTTCGGGGTGCGGCCGATCACCTCGTCCGCGCCGTCGCCATCCACATCCCCGAGCCGGAAGCTGCGGTAGCTGTCCTCGGTGAGCCACTGGTCCGGGTTGAGCGGGGCCGACCTCGCGATCTCCCACGGGGCGCCGGCGTTGGCCGGGCTGTAGCTGATCACGTTGAGGGCGGTGGCGCCGCGGATGAACACCTCCTCGGCCCCGTCGCCGTCGACGTCGCCCGTCAGGAACGAGTCGGTGTACTCGGTCTTGTCCCAGCCCTTGGCGTCAGAGAGCACGTCGCTCGTGGGGAGCGGAGTCCACTTGTCACCCGCGCCGTCCCACGCTGCGACGAGGAGGCCCCCCTCACCCCGCGCGACCAGCTCCGCGCCCGGCTTGCCGTCGACGTTCGCAAGCCGAATCGTCGAGTAGTGGCTGCTCTCGGACCACGTCGTCTTCGTGGACCACGGCATCCCCGGAAAGCCGAGGCGCTTCCAGGTGTCGTTCGTCGCGTCGTAGCTCCAGGAGGTCCAGGAGCTCCCCCCAAAGGCGACCAGCTCAGCGCCGGGCTTGCCGTCGATGTCGGCGATGCGGAAGGTCTTGGAAAACTCTGGCTTGTTCCAGGCGGGGTCGCTGAGTGGCGGCGCCCCCGGGGCGGGCCCCGGAGCGCGGAGGGCCTTCCAGGACCGAGAGCCGGCATCGAAGCGCGCGGCGATGATGCCCTTGGCGCCGCGCGCAACCACCTCGTCGGCGCCGTCTCCGTCGAGGTCGACCAGTCGGATGGTCAGGTAGTGAGTCGACTGCCCCCAGTTCGTGCCGCCGTCGTCCCAGGCGGGTGAGGAGGAGTCGGGAAGATGTGTCCACTTCCCGTCGGAGCCGCGGTCCCAGGTGACAACTCGGTGGTGGGAATCGAGCGCGACAATCTCGTCCTGCCCGTCGCCGTCGACATCGCCGGACCGGATGGTGAGGGCGTACTTGTCGTCGCCCCACCCGGTAGCGTCGCTGAGAGGCGGACCGGGCGGCAAGTCAACGAACGTGCCGGTGGCCGTCTGCAGTTGAGCGATCTCGATGCCCGCATCGCCGCGGCCCAGGATCTCCCCGGCCCCATCCCCGTCGACGTCCGCAACCTGGATCGTGCCGTACTGACTCTCCGAGTCCCATCCCAGGATGTCCGACCAGGCCGGCGTCGAGTACAGCGAGTCCTGGCTCGGGCTCGGCGGAGCCGCGCAGGTCGCCGCGGTGGGC
>JARFPS010000102.1 GCA_029288175.1 Miltoncostaea sp.
CGTGTTGTCGTAGCTCTTGCTCATCTTCCGGCCGTCGGTGCCCGGGATGGTCTGCACGTCGGGGTCGATCAGCGGCTCGGGCACCCGGAGGACCTCGCCGTACGCCGTGTTGATCGCGTCGGCGATGTCGCGGGCGATCTCGACGTGTTGCTTCTGGTCGAGCCCCACGGGCACGACGTCGGCGTCGAACGAGAGGATGTCGGCGGCCATCAGGACCGGGTAGTTGAAGAGGCCCATGTTGACGCCGTCGTCGGGGGGCCGGCCGGCCTCCTCGTTGGCGTCGACCGACGCCTTGTAGGCGTGAGCGCGGTTGAGCAGCCCCTTCGGCGCGAAGCACGAGAGGATCCACGTGATCTCGAAGATCTCGGGCACGTCCGACTGCCGGTAGAGAAGCCCCCGGTCGGTGTCCAGGCCCAGCGCGAGCCAGGTGGCGGCCAGCTCGCGGGTGAGCGAGCGCAGCTCGTCGGCGTCGCGCACCGTGGTCAGGGCGTGGTAGTCCGCGATGAAGTACAGGGGCCGGTAGCGCTCCGCCAGCGCGAGCGCCGGCCGGATCATCCCCAGGTAGTTGCCGAGGGTGGGCGAGCCGGTGGGCTTGATGCCGGTCAGGGCGATGCGGTCGGTCGAGCCGTCTGCCATGTGCTCCCCTTCTCAGTCCGCGGGCTCGGCGCTGGCACGGTACCCGTGCTCGCCCACGAGCGTGGCCGCCCGTGCCGCATCGTCGGCGCCGGCGATGGTCAGCAGCAGCTCGCCGTGCTCACCGGCGGGGCCGCCCTCCAGGTGCAGGTCCTCGATGTTGATGTGGGCGTGACCGAGCACCGTCGCGATCTCGCTCAGGACGCCGGGGCGGTTGGGGACGGCCACGACCAGCCGCCACAGAGGGTCGCCCGTCGTGACGGCCTCGCCGGCCAGGCGCTCACGCCCGGCCGCGGCGCGATCGAGCGACTCCGACAGCGCCGGCCCGTCGCCCGCGCGCAGCGCCGCGGCGAACGCGGACACCTCCTCGACGTGGCCTTCGATCGCGTCGAGGACCGCCTCGCGGTTCGCCAGCAGGATGTCCGTCCAGAGGGCGGGGTTCGCGCCCGCCACGCGAGTCAGGTCCTCGAACGACCGGCCGGCGGAGCGAAGGGCCTCGCGACCGCCGGGGCTGGCCGCCGCCGCCTGGTTGACCAGGGCTGTCGCCAGCACGTGCGGCAGGTGCGACACCAGAGCCATCAGGTGGTCGTGGACCTCGGGGTCGATCGCCACCGGACGCGCGCCGAGGGCCGCGACGAGTCCGTGGAGTCGCTCGAACAGCTCGGGGCGCGCCTCGGAGCCGGGGGTCAGGAACCAGGTCGCGCCGTCCAGCAGTTCCTCGCGCGCGAACGCGACGCCCCCATGCTCGCCGCCCGCCACAGGATGGCCCCCGATGAAGCGCTCGCGCTCGGCGTCCGTCAGGGCGCCGAGAACCGCCGTCTTCACCGAGCCCAGATCGCTCACCACGCAATCCTCGTCGCACACCGCCAGCACCCGATGGGCCAGATCGGGCAGGGCCGACACGGGGGCGGCCAGGAAGACCGCGCCGGCCCCCCGGGCGGCGTCCTCGGGCGCCTCGGCGGCGGAGGTGATGACCCCGCGCCGCAGCGCCTCGTCGAGGGCCTCGGGGTCGGGATCCGACCCTCGGACCTCGACGACCCCGGCGCGGGCCCGAAGGGCGAGCGCCAGCGAGCCGCCCATGAGCCCCACGCCCACGACCGCGACGGGGCGGCTCACCGGCGCGACCGCCCGCGCGCACGGTGGCCGGACCTCAGGCGCTCACCGCCGCTTCCTCGCCGGCCATGACCTTGCCCATCAGGTCGACGCACCGGCGGACGTCGGCCACCCAGTCGCCGAACTCCTCCGCGTGAAGCGCCTGCGGGCCGTCGCACAGGGCCGTCTCCGGCGCCGGGTGGACCTCGACGATCAGCCCGTCCGCGCCGGCGACCACGGCGGCCCGCGCCATGGGCAGGATCAGCTCGCGCCGCCCCGCCGCGTGCGAGGGGTCGACGATCACGGGGAGACTGGCCAGCCCCTTGGCGACCGGCACCGCGGAGATGTCCAGCGTGCTGCGCGTGGCCGTCTCGAACGTGCGGATGCCGCGCTCGCAGAGGATGACGTCGCCGTTGCCCTCGCGCGCGACGTACTCGGCCGACAGCAGCCACTCCTCGATGGTCGTGGAGAGGCCGCGCTTGAGCAGGACCGGCACGCCCGCGCGACCCACCTCGCGGAGCAGGTCGAAGTTCTGGACGTTGCGCGCGCCGATCTGCACCACGTCGGCGACCTCGACGACGTCGTCGAGGTGGCGCAGGTTCATGACCTCGGTGACGATGGGGAGCCCCGTCTCCTCGCGCGCCTCGACGAGGATCTCGAGCGCCGGGAGACCCATGCCCTGGAAGGCGTAGGGCGAGGTGCGCGGCTTGAACGCACCGCCGCGAAGGAAGCCCGCCCCCGCGGCGCGCACGGCGCGGGCGGTGGTGAGCGTCTGCTCGCGCGACTCGACGGCGCACGGGCCCGCGATGAGCCCGAAGGTGCCGCCGCCGATGCGCCGGCCGGAGATCTCGACGTGGCGGTCGCTGCCGCGGAAGTCGCTCGAGACCAGCTTGTAGGGCTTGAGGATCGGAACGACCTTCTCGACGCCCTCCTCGCCCTCCAGGTTCAGCGAGGCGATCATCTCCCGGTCGTCGCCGATGGCGCCGATGACGGTGACGAACTCGCCGCGAGACGGATGGGCCTTGGCGCCGGCGCTCTCGATGCGCTCGACCACATGGGCCACTTGCTCGTCGGTGGCCCCCTCCTTCATCACGATCATCATGGCGTCAGGCGTCCTTCCTCATGGCTTGCGGCTCGTAGACGTGGTCATGGGCGGCCAGAAACGCCGCGTTCTCTTCCGGAGTGCCGATCGAGACCCGGAGCCGCCCCGGGCATCCCAGCGCGGCGCCATCGCGGACGATGACCCCGGCGCGCAGGAAGCGTTCGTGGACGGACGTGCCGTCGGCGGCCGAGCCCTGGCCCGACCCCAGCAGGATAAAGTTGGCCTGGCTGGGCGTAAAGGCCCTGCTCCTCGCCCGGAGCTCGCGCTCGACCCGCTCGCGCTCCGAGATCACCGATGCCACACGCCGTTCGAGCTCGGCCGGGTGGCGGAGGCTCTCCAGCGCCGCCGCCTGGGCCAGGGCGTTGGTGTTGAAGGGCTGGCGCACCTTGTCGAGCGCCCCCACGAGCTCGGGCGAGCCGATCGCGTAGCCCACCCGGAGGCCGCACAGGCCGTGGGCCTTGCTGAACGTCCGCGCGACGAGCAGGTTCGGCCGCTCGCGCGCCAGAGACATGACGCGGCCCCGATCCGGGCGCGCGACGAAGTCGTGGTACGCCTCGTCCACGATCACGGCGAGGTCCTCGGGCACGCCGTCCAGGAAGCGCTCGATCGCATCGGCCGAGCGGTAGACCCCGGTCGGGTTGTTCGGGTTGCAGATCACCACGAGCCGCGTCGACTCGTCCACGGCGGCCGCCATGGTGTCGAGGTCGTGACCGTCGTCGTCGGCGAGCGCGACGGCCACGCCCGTGGCCCCCGCGGCCGACGCCAGATGCGGGTAGAGGGCGAAGCTCGGATCGGCGTGGATCACCGAGGTGCCGGGGTCGAGCAACGCCTGCCCGGCGAGAAGGATCAGCTCGCACGAGCCGTTGCCCACCACCACCTGCTCGAACGCGGCGCCGTGGCGCTCGGCGAGGGCCCGCCGCAGGGCCCCCGCGGGCGGATCCGGATAGCGGTTCAGGTTCGCCACGCCCTCGCCGATGACCGCCTCGACCGAGGGCAGCGGCGGGAACGGGCTCTCGTTGGAGGCAAGCTTGACCGCCGCGTCGAGGCCGTAGCGGGCCAGGACCTGGGCGGTCGTCATGCCCGGCTCGTAGTGGGGTATCGCGTCCAGGCGGGGGGAGATGCGAACGGTCACGGCGAAAATTCTAGGGACAGCGCCTCACGGGGGCTCGACGCCCTCCCCGCCGAGGCCATATCCTGGCCGCAACGCGGCCCGCGGGAGGAGCAGCATGCGTCGACCCAAAGCGATGATCGGAGCACTCGCCGTCGTGGCGGCCCTGGGAGTGGCCGCCGGATGCGGGGGCGACGACGACGATTCGTCCGATGCCACGACCGAGGCCGCGCCGATGACGGAGGCCGCGCCCACCACGGAGGCCGAGCCCACCACGGAGGCCGCGCCCACGACCGAGGCCGCGCCGGACGGCGACGTGGCGGCCGGTCTGGTCGTCTTCCAGCGAAGCTGCACGGGATGCCACCTGGACGACGGCAACTCCTCCGGCGGCATCGGACCGCAGCTCGCCGGCCAGGGGCTCACCGCCGAGGGCGTGCGCAACCAGACCGTCAACGGCGGCGGCAGCATGCCCGCGGGCCTCGCCACCGGACAGGATCTCGACGACGTGGTCGCGTACGTCGTGTCGCTCCAGTAGCGAAAGGGCCCCCGCCACCACCGGACCGCGGCGCTCGGGGTCCACGTGCGCTAGTGTCAGCTTGACGCAAATTGCAGGAGCGGTTTACGTCATATTGACGCTAATGGTACGCCGGGAGGCCGGTTGATGTCCCATCCGATCGTCGTCGTCGGCAGTGGCATCGCGGGCGCGCTGTTCGCCATCCGCGCCGCCGAGCGGTCCGACGTGCTCGCCCTCTCCCGCCCCGGCGCGTCGGGGAGCACTCCGTGGGCTCAGGGAGGCATCGCCGGGGCCGTGGATCCCGCCGACAGCACGGAGAGCCATGCGGCGGACACCGTGGCGTCGGGCGCCGGCCTGGTCGACGCGGCGGCCGCGGCCTCGATGTGCGCCGACGCTCCGCGGCTGATCGCGGAGCTGGCGGAACTGGGCGTCCGTTTCGATCGGGACGACGACGGGAACCTCGCACTCGGGCGCGAGGGCGCCCATTCGGCTCGGCGGGTGGTCCACGCCGACGGCGACTCGACCGGCGCCCGCATCGCCGAAGCTCTGCGCGCCCGCCTGCGGGAGCATCCCCACGCGACGCTGGCGCGCGAGAGGGCCGTCGCCCTCGACGTGGCCGACGGCCGCGCGCGCGGAGTGTGGACCAAAGACGCGGACGGTGCGCTGCGACACCGAGCCGCGCGGGCGGTCGTGCTCGCGACGGGCGGCCTCGGAGCCCTGTTCCTGCGCACCACCAACCCGCCCGAGGCGCTGGGCGACGGCCCGGCGCTCGGAGCGGCCGTTGGCGCCGCGCTGGCGGATCTCGAGTTCGTCCAGTTCCATCCCACCGCGCTGGCCGTCGGCGACGGGGGGCTGCCACTGGTCTCCGAAGCGGTTCGGGGCGAGGGCGCCCACCTGCTCGACGCGGACGGCCGGCGCTTCATGGTCGACGAGCACCCGCTCGCCGAGCTGGCGCCGCGCGACGTCGTGGCCCGCGCCATCGCGCGCGTCCGGCGGCGCGACGGCCAGGACCCGACCCTCGTGCTGACGGGCTACGACGGCGACGCGGCACGAACGAGGTTCCCGACCGTGGCCGCCGCTTGCGCGGCACACGGGCTCGACCTTGCGGGCGACCGCATCCCGGTCACCCCCGCCGCCCACTATTCGGTGGGCGGCGTGCTCACCGATCTGTCCGGCCACAGCACGGTTCCGGGCCTCTACGCCATCGGCGAGTGCGCCGCCACGGGCGTGCACGGCGCCAACCGGCTCGCCTCCAACAGCCTGCTCGAGGCCGCGGTCATGGCGGAGCGGGCCGCCGCGTCCGCCACATCGGCCGACGACGCCTGGCCCCGCCGGACGCTCCCCGAGGCCGATCGGGC
>JARFPS010000207.1 GCA_029288175.1 Miltoncostaea sp.
GCGGCGGAATGGCCTACCTCACCAACCAGGGCCCCCGGGCCCGGGACGCGACGATCGACGACTGCGAGCCGACCGCCGACAACCCCTGGCTGGTGCAGCCCTACCTCGATGGCGACGACGCGTGCTCCTACAGCGTCGCGCACGACGGGCGGATCGTCCTGCACTGCGTCTACGAGCCGACCATCGCCGCCACCGGTGGCTGGTCGATCCAGTTCCAGACGATCGACGATTTCGGCACGCTGGAGTACGCGCGCCGGGTCGCCGGCGCCGTCGGCTACACGGGGAGCCTCGGCTTCGACTACCGGCGCACCGCCGAGGGCGTGGTGATGATCGAGTGCAACCCGCGCAGCTCGGCCGGGGCGTTCTTCGTTCCGCCCGAGCGGCTCGGCGCCGCGTTGCTGAGCCCTCCCGAGGGCCTGTGGCTCGCGCCCGCGGGAGAGAGGCGTCAGTACGACGCCTACCTCCTCGACCCCCATATCGCCACCGGCTCGCCGGGCGAGATCGTGCGCAACCTGCTGAGCACCCCCGACGCATTCTTCGATCCCGGGGACGTCCTGCCCGCGCTGTTCTTCCTCCTGGGTCGGCGCCATTGGCACCGCGCGGCCCGGCGCGAGCACATCACCGTCGGTGAGGCGTTCGTGGCCGACATGAGCTGGAACGGCGAGCCGATGCCCGACCTGCTTGAGTCATCGTGATCGGAGGGAGGGGCTCCGTTTGTTCGAGCGGCTAGCGCGGTGCCACTCTCGGACAGAGCTCTCCGGCCCCTTCGGCCTCGGCGGCGCGCACGACGTTTGCATACCAGCCCTCCGGGCCGATCAGCGTCCAGCTGCCACCCCAGAGGAGGGCGACGCTGATCGTGCGCCTCGTGCTGTGCCAGGTGCGCGCGTTGCTGGGGACCGGATCGGGCGACGGGTCCGCGCAGCGGCCCGAGCTGGGTCCGAACTCGATGCCAAGGCTCGGCCCGCCCCGAGACGGGTCGTCGGTGCGGGTGTATTGGCAAACGATGCCGAGCCCTTCGCTCTGAGCGCCTGTGACGGCGTAGGTGTTGGTCTCGGAGGCGAGGGGGCCCAGCGGCGTCGCGATCTCGATTGGACTGAGGCACGACGCTTGGGTCGCGCGTCCAGCGGGCATCGCGCCACCACCTCCTGGCCCGGTCATGCCGCCGCTACCGATCCTGACGGTGCCGTCCCAGCGGCCCAGCATCGCCGCGATCTCCCTTTCGCTCGCCACCAGCCCGTTGCGGAGCGCGCGGCGTGTCAGGAAGAGCTCGGTGTCGAGTCCGAAGCGGCGCCGGATATCCCGAGCGGTGGCGCGCACCACCCTGAGGGCCTTGGTGTTGGCGCGTAGCTCATTCACGCGACCGGCGCGGGCCAGCTCCTCGCGCAGGTTCACCGCTCTGACCTGGGCGCGTTCGAGCCACCGGACGAATGCTGTCGCCTGCTTGGCGGTCGTGCCGGCGCGATTCGATCGCTTCCTCAGGCTGTCCGCGAGTTCAAGCAGGCCCTTCGTCGATCTCCTGGCACGCGGGCCGAGGCGCGGACGGCTGATTCGCCGGATGAACCTGACGATCTGACGCGGGCCCCAGGCGACGACCGGCACGACTTTCTTGACCGCTCTGTCGAGGATCCGATCCGCGCCGATCAATGAGAGCGCAATCCGCTGCAGCGGATTGAGATTGAGCACCGCCTTCGCCAGCAGGCCCGACGCCTTCTCCCGGATGACCAGGTCGACCTCTTGGTTGGTCGGCGTGCCGAAGACGAGCGACGCTGCCGTCGCCTCCACCAGGATGTTCGAGGCCTCCCGGTTGATGAACCGCCGAGCACGTCTCTCAAGCCCGGTCTGCAACGCCCTCTCGGGGCCCTTCTTGAAGACGTCGCCGATCCCCAGCTCGGCGGCCCGCTGTCGTGCCGCCGCGCGGACGAGCTGGGCCGTCCGGCGCGTGAATCGGTTGCGCTGCCGCTTGGTGGCCTTGGGCACGGCGTTGACCCCTGTCATCTGCCGCACCAGCACCCTGCCCGTGTTGATCCGCTTGTTCATGACCACGACAGTTGCGCTCTCGCCGCCGTTGCCCACGGGCCCGCGCTCGGCGAGGTAGTCCTGAAGCAGCGATCGAGCGTCGCCGGTCACGCGTTGGAGGTCGGCCCCGGCTGCTCGGACGGCCGCAGGATCTGCGCCCGCACCCTGGCTGCGGAGTCGCTTGAGCTCCGTCACCACGCGCTCCGCCTTCGCGGCCGTCGCCTCGGCGCGTGCCCGCGACTCGGCGGACGCCGTCGCGCTCGGGGCGGTTGCCAGCCCGGACAGGACGAGCGCACCCAACGCCACCGACACCATCGTTGTCCACCGTGCGGACCTCATGCCACAAGCGCTCCGTTCGCGGGGCCTCGACGGGCCGGACGACCACCGACCTCGACGACGCTAGCCCGCTGCCGGCCCGCCGGGCTCCGGGGGAACCGCCGAACGACAGGGCGGGAATCCCGTGGCTCGGGCACCGCGCGGGTGGGCTCCCGCGGACCGCACGCGGATCCCTGGGCGCGTTCGCGCTGTGTCTCGTGAACCGGCGCCGACGCCCGGACCCCGCCCGGCGCCCCCGTGTTGGGGGCGCCCCGGCGCCGGCCGGCCCCGCCGGGCTATGGTCCTCTGCCGGGAGGAGCCCATGTCGTCGAACGCGCCTCGCAGCTCAGCACCACGGTCCGAACTCGAGAAGCTGGCCTGGCCGACCGTCGGCTCCGAGCTGCTCGATGTCCTGCGCGAAGCGGGTGAGACGCGGGAGGTCTCGGCCGGCGAGGTGCTCTTCGACGTCGGTCAGGACGGATACGACCTGATCTACATCGAGACCGGTTCCATCGACATCGTCGACCGGGCCGAGGATCACGTCGTCGTCCACATCGAGGGCCCCAACATCCTCGGCGAGCTCGGCCTGCTGCTCGGTCAGGGAACGTTCCTGGCCGGCGTCGTGGCGGAGCCCTCGCGCATCATCGTCATTCCGCAGGAGCGGCTCCGCGGGCTGATGTCCTCGGTGCCCGAGCTGAGCGATCTGCTCGTCCGCGCCTTCAGCGCGCGCCGCCGGGTGCTGATCGAGTGGGGCGAGGGCGGCCTGACGATCGTCGGACATCCCGCCGACGCGAAGACCATCAGGCTGCTCGAGTTCGTCACGAGGAACCGCATCCCGCACCGCTTCATCGACCGGGCCGACGAGACGGCGATGGCCACGGTTGCAGCGCCCGACCTCCCCGACGAAGGCGCGGCCGTCATCACCGGGCGGGCGGCGGTTCTCGCCGACCCCTCGCTCCGCGAGCTGGCGACGGCCCTCGGCCTCGATCTCTGGGTCGACGATTGCGAGGTCTTCGACCTGGTCATCGTGGGAGCCGGTCCCGCGGGCCTGGCGGCCGCGGTCTACGGCGCTTCCGAGGGGCTCGCGACCCTCGCGATCGAGGACACGGCCGTCGGGGGGCAGGCCGGCACCTCCTCGCGCATCGAGAACTACCTTGGCTTCACCACCGGTATCTCCGGGACGGAGCTTGCGTACCGCGGGCAGATCCAGGCCATCAAGTTCGGGGCGCGGGTGACGGTGCCGCGGCGTGCCGTGCGGCTCGAGCGACGCGACACCGGCTTCGCGGTCGGTCTCGACGACGGCTCCACGGTGCTCGGCCGGGCGGTGGTTCTCGCCAACGGCGTCCAGTACCGGCGGCTGCCCATCGACGGTCTCCAGGAGCTCGAGGGCGCCGGCGTCTACTACGCCGCCACCGAGCTCGAGGCGCGGGTCTGCAGCGGCGGCGACGTCGTGATCGTGGGCGGGGGCAACTCGGCCGGGCAGGCCGCGATGTTCCTCTCACGACAGGCGCGGCACGCTCACATCGTCGTGCGCGGCGACGGGCTCGCCGCCACCATGTCGTCCTATCTCTCGGGCCGGATTGACGCCGACCCGCGCATCACCCTCTGGACCCACGCCGAGGTCACGGCACTCCACGGCGGGAGAACGCTCGAGGCCGTCACGCTGCGCAACAACGCCGGCGGAGACGAGCAGCGGGTCGAGGCGCGCGGCCTGTTCGTGATGATCGGCGCCGCGCCCAACACCGCGTGGCTGGACGGGCTCGTCGAGCTCGACGAGAAGGGCTTCGTCGTGACCGGTTACGAGGGCGGCCCGTTCATGACATCCCAGCCGGGCGTCTTCGCCGTGGGCGACATCCGCGCGGGCTCGGTCAAGCGCGTTGCCTCCGCGGTGGGCGAGGGCTCGGTCGTGGTGTCGTCGGTCCACCGCTTCCTCGCGGAGTCGGCGACGGGGGTCTCGCCTGTCTGACCGGCGCCCCGGCCGGCGGTTCGCGAAAGCCGGTGGTGCCTCCACGCCGTTGGCGCCAGGCGGCCGCGTGTCCTCAAACGAACTGGAACCCGAGAGCCGACGCCCGGACTCGAACCGGGGACCCCTTCATTACGAGTGAAGTGCTCTACCAGCTGAGCTACGTCGGCGCGGCGGAGTCATCGACATCCGCGGGGGAGGATCTTAGCGCTCCCGCCGCCGCTCACTCGGCCAGGCGCTCGCCGGCGCGGATGGGCGCCTCGAGCCGGTTCTCGAGCGGCGCGAGCGGGCAACTCCACCGCGGATCGTACGAGCACGAGGGGTTGTAGGCGTAGTTGAAGTCGAGGACCAACCTCTCGCCGTCCTCGCTCATGCCCAGGTCCCCGCCCTTCACGGTGTCGAGCAGGTACCGACCGCCGCCGTAGGTCTCCTCGCCGGCCGTGGCGTCGCGGAAGGGCAGCAGGATGCCGCCGCCGTAGCCGGTGAGCCAGTAGACGGCCAGGCGCAGCGGCTCCTCGGCCAGCGAGAATTCCACGAAACCGAGTCGGCGACACCTGATCGGCTCGCCGGTGCTGCTGGGCAAGCTGAAGGTCGGGCCCTCATCGTCGGGCTCCAGGGCGGCCTCGACCCGCGCCTCGGCGGAGTAGGGGTAGTACGGGATGCCGGGATAGCCGGCCCGCTCGGCCTCCGGGATGGGGCTGCTGGGGTGCTCGCGGAACAGCGCGTCCTTGCCGTCCCGGAAGCGCTGCACGGCGTCGGGATCGCCCCGGGCGGCGCGCACCTCGGCGAAGAGGACCGCCACGCGGCGCTTCCAGTCCATCAGCTGCAGGCTGGGGTGCCCCTCGGCCATTCCGCCCGGCAGGGTAGCGCCGCGACGGCGGATCGCCGACACCTGCGGGAGCGCGGGCGGGGAGGTCGGATCGGCGCTCGACCTCCCCGCGACGCCCCGTGGGTCAGCAGACGCCGAGCTCGGTGATGCAGCGGTCGCGCCCTGGGCCGCCGACGCCGACGTCGCGTCCCGACGAGCCGAACAGGCCGTCGTTGCCGCCGTTTCCGAACAGCCGGTCGTTGCCCTGGTTGCCGAAGATCCGGTCGCGGCCGGACCCGCCGAAGGCCAGGTCGTTGCCCGGCCCGCCGCGCAGGCGGTCGCGGCCGGACTGGCCGCGCAGGCGATCGCGGCCCGCGTCGCCCAGCAGCAGGTCGTTGCCCTGGTTGCCGTCGATGCGGTCGTTGCCGGCGTTGCCGCGCAGGATGTCGTTGCCGCGGTTGCCGATCAGCCGGTCGTTGCCTCGGCCTCCGAAGGCGCGGTCGTTCCCGTTGCCGCCGAGGATCAGGTC
>JARFPS010000234.1 GCA_029288175.1 Miltoncostaea sp.
GTGGATGGCGGCGGCGGCGAGCTGATGCACCATCGACCAGCGACCCGCCGCGCCGCGCGGCGGGTCGCCCTTCGCTACCGGGGCCGCCTCACGTAGCGGAGGAAGAGGTACCCCTCGTCCACGAGCGCGTGGGCGAGGTCCATGACACGCGGGACGGCCGGCGCACCGCCCCGAATGATGCGGATGTCGTCGCCACCGACCAGCGCGGGCGCGAGGCTCAGCGCGACCTCGTCGATCACATCGTCCGCCAACAGGGCCCCGTTCAGACTCGGCCCTCCCTCGCAGAGCACGGTGCGCACGCCGCGGCGCCGAAGCCCGGCGAGCGCCTCCGTCAGATCCGCCCGCCCCTGGCCGACCGCGAGGACTTCGGCACGACCCTTCGCCCGGACCACGGCGTCGTCCGCCGCATCCGAGGGCGTGATGATGAGCGGCGGTGGATCGCTCGTCGCAAACAGAGGACCGTCCCAGTCCAGGTCGAGGCTGGCCGAGACGATGGCGAGGCGCGGCACCTCGTCGAGGCCACGGTCGCGGCGGGCCGCCCGGGCGGCATCCGAAAGCCGCACCGGGCCGTAGCGCTCAGCCCGGACCGTGCCTCCCGCCACCAGGACGAGGTCGGGCACCGCGCGCAGCGCCCGGAACACCCGCCTGTCGCCGGAGCCGCCGAGCCCGCCCGACCGCCCGTCGGTCGCGGCCGCCCCGTCGGCACTCCCGATCATCCCCACGATGATCCAGGGTCGGTCGGCGGGGGGCTCGCGGTCGGCGTTGGCGTAGAGAGCCTCAACGTCAATGTCATTGACGTACGTGGAGAACACTTGCTGCACGTCTGGCGAGCCTCCGGGCCCTGAGCGTCAGGCCTACTGACGCTTACCTGTGGTGTGCGACCTTACGGTCGACCCCGTGAGGCTACCCGCCGGGGGCGCGCGCCGGACGTCTCAGCCGCTCGTGAGCTCCTTGGAGCCCGCGAAGGCGGCGTGCGGCGACTCGGGCGGAGGGCCGTCTGCCCAGAGACTCCCCAAGGCCGCCACGACCTCGACCGCGAACTGCCCGCCGGCGTGATCGCGACACTCGGTCAGGGCGTCCTGCCAGGTCATGGGCTTCTTGTAGTGGCGCGCCCCCGTCATCACGTCCACGGCGTCGGCCAGGGCGAGGATGCGGGCGCCGTCCGAGATCTCGTGGTCCAGAAGGCCGTCGGGATAGCCGCGCCCGTCCGGGCGCTCGTGGTGGCCGCGGACCCATGCGACCTGTTCGTCGGTGAGCACCTCGGAGGCGATCTCCGCGCCGCGGGGAGCGTGGAGCTTCACGCACTCGTACTCCTCGTCGGTCAGCGCTCCGTCCTTGAAGAGGATGGCGTCGGGCACGCCGATCTTGCCGACGTCGTGCACCAGGCCCGCCTCGCGTAGCAGCGCGATCCGTCGCTCGGGCCAGCCCAGAACGCGCGCCAGCCGACCGGCCAGGTCCGCCACCCGCTCGGAGTGCTCGTGCGTGCTGGGGTCCTTCGCGTCGATTGCGCGGGCCATCGCGCGGATGCCCGAAAGCGTCTGACTGCGGGCCAGACGGTCGGCCCGGTCGTTGGCCGAGAGGACCTCGACCACGTCGGGCGTGTAGACGAACGAGCAGTCGCGACCGTGCACCTTGGCCCAGTACAGCGCGCCCTTGGCGAGGTCCACGAGCTCCGTTGCGTCGCGCGCCTGCGTCAGGTCGCAGATCCCGGCGGACACGGTGATGCGGGCGCTGCCGCCGGTCGCCGCGGCGGAGATCGCCCCGCGCAGACGCTCGGTGGCCGCATAGGCCGACATGGCGTCGGTCTCGGGAAGGATCCAGGCGAACTCCTCACCACCGATCCTCGCGACCAGCTCGCCCGCCCGGCCGACGCTCGTCATGCGGCGACCCACCTCGGCGATGACCCGGTCGCCGACCTCGTGCCCGTTGACGAGGTTGAACTGCTTGAAGTGGTCGAGGTTGAGGATGGCCAGCGAGAGCTGACGGCCGTAGCGGCGGGCGCGCTGGACCTCCGCCGCGAGTCGCTCCTGGAACTCGCGATGGTTCGCCAGGCCCGTCAGGGCGTCCGTGGTGGCCTGCGCCGCCACCTGGGCCCGCTCGTCGGCGCTGGCGATCGCCATCGCCAGAAGCTCGGCCAGCCCGGCGAGGCGGCTCTCCTCCTCGGCACCGAACGCGCCCGCGCGTCGCGTGTCGAACGCGACGACCGCCCCCCAGGCGCGCGGGCCCACGAAGATGGGCGCGGCGACGCCGCTGCGGTAGTGGGAGGGGAGCACGCCGTCGGCGTTCCCGTCGAGCTCGGCCAGCGACCGGTAGTCGTGCACACGGGCCGGCCTTCCGGTGCTCGCGACCCGGGGAACCGCCCGGCCCCCGGCGAGGGGCGCTTCGCGGACCGCTCCGGGAGGCTCGCCCCAACTGCCCACCACGACGCTCGTGTCGCCCTCGAAGCGGCAGACGCGCGCCGCGTCGGCGCCCAGCAGCGCGCCGACCTCGCGGGCGATGGTGTCCAGCAGCAGGTCGGGCGCGACGCGGGCGCACACGGCGGTCGAGATGCGGCGCAGGGCGTCCTGCTCGTCCTCCAGCCGGCGCGATGCCCGGCGCTCGGATTCCGCCACAGGGCGCACGCAGACCCCGACGCCCTCGGAAACCGGGACCACGCGGCGCATCAGCGGGCCCTCGGAGCCCAGCACCTCGTCGTCGCGCGTCACGCCGCTCTCCATCGCCTCGATGAACGCGCGCGGCTCATACCAGGGCTCCTCGATCGAGCGGGGCGATCCGCCCACGCGCTCGAACTCGTCGGTGCCCGCGACACGCCGGAGGAGGTGGATCTCGTCGAAGCTCGCGGCCAACGCGGCGCCCAGCAACTCGGGGCTCCCGCGACGGAAGCGCTGGACGTCGAGGTGCGCGGGCTGACCGGGGCTCACCTGGCGGGCATCGGCAGACGGAGTGCCCGCCCTTAGCCGGTGGGCCGCCGAGACGACGCCCTGCCGCCGCGCTTGAGTATCATCACCCTGTGACCGACCTCTTGGACCGTGAGTAGCGCGGTCCCGCTCGTCGCAGCACTCGCGCTGGTGCTGCTCAACGGCTTCTTCGTCGCGGCCGAGTTCGCGCTTGCCCGCGCGCGCACGACCCGCCTCGATGAGATGTCCGAGCGCGGAGTCACATCCGCGGCGGTCGCGCGCGACCAGATCGACCACATCGACCGCTATCTCGCGGCGTGCCAGCTGGGCATCACCCTCGCCAGCCTGGGGCTGGGATGGCTGGGCGAGCCGGCCTTCGGCCACCTCCTGGAGCCGGTGTTCAAGGCGATCGGGCTCGAGGAGGCCACCGCCGTGCTGACGGCCGCCATCCTCGCCTTCGTCATCATCACGGTGCTCCACGTGGTCATCGGCGAGCTGGCGCCCAAGTCGATCGCCATCCAGCGGGCCGAGCGGACCGCCATGTCGATCGCACGGCCGCTGGAGTGGTTCCGCCTTCTGCTGGCGCCGCTGATCAAGGTCCTGAACGGCGCGGGCAACGCCGTGGTGCGGATGGTCGGAATCGATCCGGCCTCGGCGTCCGAGCTCGCCTCGACCCCGGAGGACATCCAGCGCCTCATCGACGAGGGCGAGAAGGGGGGCAACATCGAGCCGGACCAGGCCGACATGGTCGAGGGCGTCTTCAGCCTGCACGACCACCAGACGCGCGAGATCATGACGCCCCGGCCTCACGTGCGGACGCTGGATGGATCGATGCCGGTGAAGGACGGGCTGACGGAGGCCCTGCAGTCGCGGCACAGCCGCTTCCCCGTCGTGGACGAGGAGGACAACGTGCTGGGCATGGTCCACCTCTCGGACCTGTCGCTGGCGCTGCTCGAGAACGGCGACGGGACGGCCGTGCGGGAGGTGGCCGGCACCCCCCTGTTCGTCATCGAGACCCAGGCGGTCGACGACCTTCTGGACGAGCTGCAGTCACGTCACGCCTCCATGGCGGTGGTGCTCGACGAGTACGGGGACTTCACGGGCGTCGTCGCCGTCGAGGACGTCATCGAGGAGATCGTCGGCGAGATCGACGATGAGCGCGACAAGGCGCCGCAGGTGGACGCGCTTCCCGACGGTCGCCTGATGGTCCGCGGCCACGTGCCGCTGGAGGACCTGGCCGACCACGGAGTCGAGATCAACGACGATACCGTCACCAGCGTCGGCGGCCTGATGTTCACCCGCCTCGGCCGTCTGCCGCGCACCGGCGACTCGATCCGGCTCGAGGAGTACGTGCTGACCGTCGAAGCCACGCAGGGCACCCGCGTGATGCTGGTGGCCGTGGAGCGCGAGGAGATCGAGGACGGCGCCGACCCGGGCGAGGAGTCGTCGGGCTCCAACGGCGCCGACCCGACCAGGGGCTAGCCGCCCTCCCTCAGCTGCGCCGCCAGTCCCCCGCGACCGGTGAGCACGGCCGCCCCGCAGCGGGCGCCCAGCCTCAGCGCGTCGGCCAGCCCCAGGCCGCGGGCCAGACCAGCCGTCAGGCCCGCCGCGAAGCTGTCGCCACAGCCGTAGGTGTCGACCGCCGGCCCGGGGGGATCGGCCGGGGCGAAGCGCTCCCACGAGCCGCCGCGGCGACGGTGGCGACCGCCCCTGCCCCCCTCGGTGAGGACCCAGGCCTCGGCATCGACGTCGAGGTCTTCGAGCGACTCGTCGGGGTCCGAGGCGCTGCCCAGGACGACGTCCGGCCCGACCCTCGAGTCCACGAGCGCCCGTCGTCGTCGCGCGGTCACCACCAGCCGGCGGGCGGCGCGCGCCCGGCGAAGCGTCTGCGGGTCGCGGCCGGTGAAGTACGCCCCGTCGCAGTCGCCCAGAAGCTCCCACGGAAGGTCGTCGTCGGCGCGCGCGTCGGTGGCCGCGCCGACCACGGCGATGGACCGGTCGCCGTCGGGCCCGGTCACCGAGACCGCTCGGGTTTGGGGCTGCTCGCGCCGAGCCGCATGCACCCGCACGCCCAACCCCCGCAGCGCGGAGGCCGCGCGCTCACCCGCCTCGTCGGCGCCCAAGGCGGTGAAGAAGTGGGTCTCGACCCCGAGCTTCGCGATCTGGGCGGCAGCGACAGCACCGCCGCCGGCCGGCTCGTCGAAGGGATCGGCGAGACGGGCGATTCCGCCGGGTGGCGGAAAGGCGCCGCGCGCGTGGGTGACCCACTCCACGTGCCCGACCACGGCCACGCGGGGTGGGGCACTCATGCCGGGGCGATCTCCGGCGGCGCGCCGAACTCGATCAGGGCTTGGGGCAACCGCACGGTGCCGTCCTCGCGCTGGCCGTTCTCGAGCAGCGCGACGATCGTGCGGCCCACGGCACAAGCCGTGCCGTTGAGGGTGTGCACCGGCTGTGCCCGCTTGTCCCGCCTGAGGCGCGTCTTCAGGCGCCGAGCCTGGTAGTCGGTGCAGTTGGAGCACGAGGTGACCTCGCGATAGGCGCCCTGGCCGGGCATCCAGGCCTCGATGTCGAACTTGCGCGCCGCCGAGGCGCCGAGGTCGCCCACCGGGATGTCGACCACCCGATAGGGGATCTCCAGCGTCGTCAGGATGCGCTCTTCGAGCGCGAGCAGGCGCTGATGCTCTTCGTGCGAGCTCTCGGGTGCGACGAAAGCGAACATCTCGACCTTGTCGAACTGATGCACGCGGAAGATGCCGCGGGTGTCCCGGCCGGCGGCCCCCGCCTCGCGCCGGAAGCAGGTGGACAGACCGGCGTAGCGCAGGGGCAGACTCTCCTCGTCGAGTATCTGATCGACGTGGAGCCCCGCCAGCGGGACCTCGCTGGTCCCGGCCAGGAAGAGCCCGTCCTGCGTGGTCTCGTAGATCGACTGCCGGTCGGTGGGGAAGAAGCCGGTGCCCCACATGGCCTCCTCGCGCACCAGCACGGGAGGCACCACGGGCGTGAAGCCCTCGCCCTCGAGCAGCGTGACGGTGAAGTTGACCAGCGCCAGCTGCAGCCGCACGAGCGGTCCGAGCAGGTAGGCGAAGCGCGCGCCCGATACGCGCGCCGCCTGCTCCATGTCGAGCGCGCCCGCCGACACCGCGAGGTCCAGGTGGTCGCGAGGCTCGAAGCCGAAGTCGGGAGGGTCGCCCACGCGCCGGAGCTCCACGGCGTCGTCCTCCCCGCCGTCGGGCGCCTCGTCCTCCGCCAGGTTCGGCAGCGTGCCCAGCAGCTCGTCGCGATGCTCCTCCGCCCCGCGCAGCTCCTCCTCGAGACCCGACAGCTCGTCGCCCATCGCGCGGGCGCGGGCCTCGGCCTCGGCGGTGTCCTGACCCTGCCCGCGCGCGTGGCCGATCTCCTTGCTGAGCTTGGACCGCTCGGAGCGCAGGGCCTCCACCCGCCCGCGGACCTCGCGAGCGCGCACGTCGAGCGCCGTCAGGTCGTCAAGCCGCTCCGCCGCGCCGCGCCGCTCCAAAGCGGCGCGCACCCGGTCGGGCTCCGCCCGGATGAGCCGGAGGTCGAGCAGCGGGCCCCGCGTCCTCTACTCGTCGCCGTCGGCCAGCGCGCCGCGCACGGCATCGAGATCGTCACCGAAGACGAACGCGCGGCGCAGACCGGTGATCTCGAAGACACGCCGCAGGCGCCGGTGAGGGCACACCACGCCGAGCGGATTGTCGCCCGCCCGGGCCTGGTTGAGCATGCTGACCAGCGCCCCGAGCCCGGAGCTGTCGAGCAGGCTCACGTCGGACAGGTCGATGACCAGCACGTCCGATGCGGGGTCGACGTCGTCGAGCGCCTGCTTGAAGCCGGCGACGGTGTAGATGTCGAGCTCGCCGCTCAGCACCGCGACCGTGATGCCGTCTCGGCGCTTGGTGCTCACGTCGAGGCCCATGGCCCCGACTCTAGCGGCTCACCGAGCCCCGAGCGCTACTGAAGACTCTCGACGTACGCCACGACGTCGTCGAGGTCCTGCCCCGTGGCGAGACCAGCAGGCATGGCGCCGGCACCGTTGACGACCGTCTGGCGAACAACCTCGGCGTCGAGTCCCTGCCCGGCGAGCTGCGGCCCGACACCACCCGCGGCGGCGCCGTCCTGGAGGTGGCATGCGGTGCAGTTCGCCTGGAAGACGACGAGACCGGCTTCGATCTGGGCATCGTCACCGCCTTCGGCCGCGCCGTCGTCGCCCGTGTCGCCCGCGTCCGGAGCCTCGGTCTCGACCGTGTTGCCCTCGGCATCCGTCTGGATGGCGGAGTTGGCGATCGTCGGGGCACCGTCCGGCGTCTGTGCGGCGTCCTCATCGACCTGGCTGCACCCTGCTGCGACCCCCACCGCGGCGGCGACCGCGAGGGCTGCGGAAAGTCCTTTGAGACGACGTGTCACCGGGAAGGCCTCCGAATCGGTTCCGGCGGAATCCTAGGGGCAGTCCGCCCGGAAACCAACGCCTCGGCGCGCCGAAGGGGTCATTCGGGCCACCCGCGGGTGTCGGTTGTGGCTCCTGACACAAGCTTTCGCTACCCTCGGGAGGGCCGTGATCGCCTCCGTCGACGGCCACACTCCCGCCCTCGCCGAGGGGTCCTTCGTGCATCCCGATGCGACGGTGCTCGGGCGGGTGCGCTTGGATGCCCGGTCCTCCGTCTGGCCCCGGGCGGTGGTTCGCGGCGATGTCGAGCGCATCGCGGTCGGCGAGGAGAGCAACATCCAGGACGGGGCGGTGGTGCACGCCGACCCCGGCTTTCCCTGCGTGCTGGGGCGAAGGGTCACGGTGGGCCACCTCGCCTGCGTGCACGGCTGCCTGATCGAGGACGACGTCACCGTGGGGATCGGCGCGGTCGTGCTGAACGGCGCCACGATCGGCGCCGGGGCGATCATCGGCGCGGGGGCGGTGGTGACAGAGGGGCAGGACGTGCCGGCGGGATCGATGGCGCTCGGGGTACCCGCCCGCGCGGAGCGCGCCGCCCCGGACGATGCGGCCGAGCGCGCCGCCCGGCGCGCGGCGCGGTATGTGTCGCTGATCGAGGTCCACGGTGGCGGCGGGCAGTAGCGGCGCGCCCCGGCTGGGCGACGACGTGGAGCGCCTGTTCGATCGGGTCGGCTCCATCGCGGCCGTGGGTCTGGGACCCGCGCTCGACCAGCTGGCCGACCACATCCGCGAGCTCCTCCCGGTCGACGTGGTGCTGGTGCAGGCGAGCGACGAGTACGAGCCCGAGGAGGTCTCGCGCGGCTGCAGCGTGAGCGACGACGAGGCGGCGCGGTCACTTCGCTCGATGCTGACGCCCGCGGGGACCGACCCCTTCGGCCTTGCGGAGGAGGCCATCGAGTCGGGCTCGTCGGTGCGCTGGTCGCGCCTCTGGGCCAAGCCGGCGGAGCTGGCCCGGCTGGAGGACGCCGCCGAGCACGGAGTCCCCGCCGGGGCGATCCGCAACCTGACCTCCGACGCGAGCGGCGTGGCCGTGCCGCTCCGCACCGCCTACCACCCGTCGCTGGGCGCCGTCTCGCTGCTCAACCTGGGAGGCGACACGCCGGTCCCCGACCGCTACGCCGACGAACTGGAGGCGCTGGCGCCCGAGATCTCGCTGGCGGTGCGGAACCACCAGCTCGCCGCCCGGGGGCAGCGCACGAGGCGCGTGCTGGAGGCCGTCATCGGGTCGAGCCGGCTCGGCCTGGTGGTCAGCGACCTGCGGGGTCGCATCACCATCGTCAACGAGACCTTCGCGCAGCTCGCGGAGTCGAACAGGGACGAGCTGCAGGGCATGCCCATCCGAAAGCTCGTCTCCGAGCGCCTGAAGTGGCGGTTCACCAACCCGGACGAGTTCGAGGAGAGGGTCCTGCCGCTCTACGACGACCCCACGACGGTCGACGAGAGCTACCAGGACACGGTGAGCGGGCGGATCGTCAAGCACTACAGCGGACCGGCCTCCGACGACGGGGGCGCCGTGCTCGGCAGGGTCGAGGTGTTCACCGACGCGACGGAGTCGCAGCAGGCGCTCCGCGCCGCGCGACGACTGGCCGAGGAGCGCGTGGAGCTGCTCGAGCGAGAGGAGCGGCGGGCGCAGGAGGAGGTGGCCCTCACCAGGGCCGGCCACCTGATGGCCTCGGCGATGTCGCGAGCCGACATCCACGAGCATCTGATCGAGCAGGCCGAAAAGCTCGTCCAGGCCGACAAGTCGGCCGTGCTGGTGGTCGACGGCGCGGGCGACGCCACGCCGGCGGCCACGCGGGGCTTCGCCAAGGAGACGGTGAAGCGGATGCACTTCCGGGCCGGCGAGGGGATCGTGGGGCGGGTGTTCGCCAACCGGCGCCCGTTCATCTGCAACGACACGGCGTCGGAGTCGCGCCTGGCCACCGACATCGTCGTCCCCGAAGGCATCCGCTCGTTCATCCACATGCCGCTGGTGCTCGGCGAGCGCACGTATGGCCTGTTCTCGGTCAACAGCAGCCGGCCGCGCGCCTTCGGCGAGCGGGAGCTGAGGGTGCTCACCGAGCTGGCGCGGCACGCGACGTCGGCGCTGCAGAACGCCCTGCAGTTCGAGCAGGAGCGACACATCGCCGAAACGCTCCAGCGCGCGCTCCTGCCCCAGACGCTGCCGAGCGTGAAGGGCCTCGATCTGGCCGCGCTCTACCAGGCATCGCCCGGCAGCCAGGTGGGCGGCGACCTCTACAACGTCTGGACGCTCCCGGACGGGCGGTGCGCCGTGCTGGTCGGCGACGTCAGCGGTAAGGGTGTCGAGGCGGCCAGCGTCACCGCCATGGTGCGCCATATGGCCGACGCGCTCAGCCAGACGGAGCAGCGCCCGGGGCCGCTGCTCAGCCGTCTCAACGACCTGCTGGTCGCCCGGCTGCCGTCGAGCTCGCTGGTGACGCTGGTGCTCGCCGTGATCGACCCCGAGTCGGATGAGCTGCGGTGGTGCTGCGCCGGTCATCCGCCGCCCATGATGGTCGACGTGGAGGGCCGGGTGCGGGTGCTCGACCACCACGACCCGCCGTGCGGAGCCTTCGCCTCGACCGAGTACGTGGAGCACCGCGAGACGTTCGAGCCGGGCGAGCGGTTGTTCCTTTACACGGACGGCCTCATCGAAGCCCGGCGCAACGAGCTGTTCTTCGGCGAGGCGGGGGTGGAGCAGGCCCTGTCGGAGGCCTTCAGTGAGCCGCCCGAGACGCTGGCCCGCTCGGTCTACTCCGCGGCGCGGCTGTGGTGCAGCGGCAAGCTCAGCGACGATGTGGCCATCGCCGTCGTCGAGCGCACCGACCCCTCCGGAACCGGAGCCCGACCCCGAATACGCTGAGGCCCGGACGCTAGGGGAGCGGCGGCCCCTGGGGCTCCTCGCTCTCCACCTCGGCCGTCGACGCCGCCAGCGACTCGGCCACGGCCTCGACCAGGAACCGCATCTGCGCCTGGAGCATCGCCGCCTGGCCGATGCGGTTGACGACGTCCGCATCGTCGACCGCCTCGGGACCGGAACGCTCGATCTCGACCTCCTTCGCCCGGCGGTCCATCGCGAAGATGAGGTCGGCGAGCTGGGTCTGGCGGTCGGTCATCCACTGCTCGGCGGGGCCGGCCACGCGCGGGGCCGGCGAGCGCACCTCATCGAGTGCGTCCAGGAAGACGCGGCGCCATGCCCCGAGCCGCACCCGGCGCTCCACCATCGCCACCGAGGAAGGGTCGTCGCCCGCCGAGTCGCCGAACTGGGCTCCCAGCTCGATGGCCGCGGCCTCGCCCTCGCGCGCCATCTCGGCCTCGAGCAGCTCGGATCGCGCCACGAGCAGTTCGCGGGAGCGGGCTCCGAACTCGCGCATGGGCTCATGGGCCGGCGAGGCGGCGGACAGGGCCTCCGCCACGAAGCGCAGGTGGGCCATGACCGCGGCATCCCCGGCGGGGCTCAGGTCGTCGGCGCCCTGGGCCTCTTCGTCGAGCAGTTCGCGCGCGCGACCGGCGTTCGCCTGCATCCAGGCGAGCAGCGCCCGCGACGCCGGGTGCACCGGTCGGGTGCTCATGTCAGCGTGTACTCGGGGCCGCTGCCGCCCTCGGGCGGCGTCAGCTGACCGCCCTTGGCCGTGATCGCCCCGCACTGCACGCAGTTCGAGGGGTTGAGCTTGACCGTGACGGTGCCGTTCTTGGGCGCATCCTCGTCGACCTCGTAGACCTTGGCCGGGCACATGTTCTCCCAGGCCACCGCGATCGCCTCGGGCACGTTCTCCTGGATGCGGATGTGGTTGGGCTGATCGTCGCGCGTCTGATTGCCGCTGGCGAACACGCTGCTGAGCTTGTCGAAGGTCAGCTCGCCGTCGGGAGCCGAGTACTTCCGATTGCCCACGAAGACGGGCTCCTGCGCGTCGGGAATGAAGCGCACGCGCTTGGGCATCTTGCCCATGGTGCCGGTGGAGATCGCGTGCACCATGCCGCCATAGACGAAGCCCTTCTGGAACGCCGGGCGGATGTTGCGGACCTTCCAAAGCTCCTTCCAGACCTCCGAGTCCTTGATGCGCTCGTCATAGCCCCAGAGGCCGGCGGGCTCCTCCGCCTTGCCCTCGGACAGCGCCTCCGCGATGGCCTCGGCGGCGAGCATGCCGCTGCGCGTGGCGAAGTTGACGCCCTTCAGCCCGGCCATGTCGACGAAGCCGGCGCTGTCGCCCACCAGCACCGCGCCCGGGACGTGCAGCCGGCTCGGCAGGCCCCAGATGCCCCCGCCCGGGATGGTCTTGGCGCCCCAGGTCAGGCGCTTGCCGCCCTTGAGGATGGACTTGATGAAGGGGTGGGTCTTGAACTCCTGGAGGATGTCGTGGACCGAGGTGGTGGCGTCCGAGTAGTCCAGCCCCACCACGAATCCGAGCGAGATCTTGTCCTCGCCCATGGGATACAGCCACGAGCCGCCGTACTCGCCGTACTTCTTGCGGAACCTCAGCGGGAAACCGAGCGTGTGGATGACCTTGTCGAGGGGCTTCTCGACCTCCCAGACCTCCTTGACGCCCAGCTCCCAGATCTGGGTGCTGTCGCGATCGAGGTCGTAGTGCTTGCGGACCACGCCGGCGAGGTGGCCCTGTGTGCCCTCGGCGATGACCGTGACCTTCGCGCGCACCTCGACGCCGGGCTCGAACACGCCGAGCTCCTCGCCGTCGCGGCCCCGGCCCTTGTCGCCCGTGACGACACCGACCACGCGGCCGCCCTCCACGAGCAGCTTCTGGCAGTCGGTCTCGGGCAACAAGAAGGCCCCGTACTCCTCGGCCTGCTCGCTCATCCAGCGACCCAGCTGGGAGACCGAGACGATCCAGTTCCCATGGTTCTTCATCTGGGGCGGCGTGGGGATCCGGTACTTGCGGTCGCGCGTCATCAGGTACACGGCCTCGCCCGTGACCTCCCCGTAGTGAGGGATGTCGTCCGGGTTCGCGTCCGGGAAGAGGTCGAGCAGCGGCTGGGGCCGCACACACGCGCCCGACAGCAGATGCGATCCGTAGGCCTTCCCCTTCTCGGCGACGGCCAACGGCACCTCGCCGAGGCTCTCCATCAGCTGCTCGTCCTCGGCCAGCAGCTGCCCCAGGCGGACCGCGCACGCGAGCCCCGCGGGGCCCCCGCCGACCACCAGCACGCCTACCTCGATGTACTCGTCCTCGCCCGCCAGGGGCGCGGCGACGTAGTCGCTGGACTGGAAGGGAGGCGGATAGTCCGCCGGGAGGCTCTGACTCATGGGCGTCGTCGTCCGAGGTCGGGGAACTGGGTCCCTCGGACTCTAGTGGACACCCGTGGGGTGGAGTGTCATCACCCGCGGATCCGCGCGGTGATGGTCGAGGTGAAGGGGCCGAGCCCGACGTTGTTCCCGGCGGCCACGCGCACCTGGTAATCCGCGCCGTTGACCAGGTTCGGAATGGTGAGGAACCCGCTGGTGGAACAGGCGGCGCTGAACCGGCTGTCGCCCACCTGACGGTACCTGTCTCTTATACACA
>JARFPS010000264.1 GCA_029288175.1 Miltoncostaea sp.
GGTCGTTCCCGTTGCCGCCGAGGATCAGGTCGGTGCCGTTGCCGCCGAGACCGCGGTCGTTACCGCTCCCGAGACACAGGATGTCGTTGCCGCCAAGGCCGAACACGCGGTCGTTGCCGCCCAGGCCGTGGATGATGTCCCGGCGGGGGGTGCCGCGCAGCACGTCGTTGCCGTTCGTGCCGACGATGGTGGCGTTGCGGCCGGCGCATCGCGCCGACTGCGGAGACGATGAGCCGGGCGGGCGCTGGAAGCTCTGGGCGGCCTGGAGCGCCGCGAACGCGTCGATCTGGCCCGCGCCGAAGACCTGGTCCTTGCCCGATGCGCCGAGATCGACCGCGGTCTGCTCCAGAAGCTGCTGCACCTCGCCGGCCGTCAGGTCGGGTCGCACCTGCAGCATGAGGGCCGCCAGGCCCGCCACGATCGGTGCCGCCATGGAGGTGCCCGAGAGGTTGGTGAACCCGTTGCCATGGGTGGGCGGCATCACCGGCGGCTGCGCGTTGGCCGGCACCCGCTGGTCCCACGTCGAGACGATGCCGTGGCCCGGCGCCGAGACGTCGACGAAGTCGCCGTTGGTGCTGAAGGGGGCGATGTTGTCGTCGGGCTGGGTCGCCCCGACGCCGATCACGCCGGCGTAGGAGGCCGGGTAGTTCTGCTCTCCGGGCATGTCCAGTTGGCTGTTGCCGGCCGAGGCCACGAGCACCTTGCCCTTGCTCAGCGCGAGGTTGACGGCGTCCTGCATGGGCGCGTGGGGACGGTTGGTGCCCAGCGACATGTTGACGACCCGGATGTCGTCGCGGCTGGAGATGTCGGTCAGCGCCTCGACCAGGTCGCGGACGAACTTGGCGTCGGTGGTCTCCGGCGTGCCCGGCGCGCCTCCGCGAAGGCTGATCCGGTACGGCGCGACCACGCAGTCGAAGCAGGCGCCCACGACGCCGTTGGCGTTGTCGGAGACCGCGCCGACGAGGCCGGCCACGTGCGTGCCGTGGAGCGAGGCGAGCTCGCCCTGGATGGCGGGGTTCGCGCGGACGTTGCCCGTGCGGTATCCGGGATTGCCCGAGTCGAAGTTCCTGCCCGCCAGGAGCTTGGGCTTGAGCTCGATGTGCTCGGTGTCGAACTCGCTGTCGATCACGGCCACCTTGACGTCGCCGTTGCCGCGCGCGATGTCCCAGGCCGCGGGGAAGTTGGTCTTGGTCCAGTGCCAGTTCCAGCTCGCGGTGAGCTGGCCCGCGGCCACCTGGCCCGGCTGCGTGAAGATGGTGTCGTTGGGGGTGAAGTGCATCGACACCTCTTCGCCCGGGAGCCGGAAGTCGATGCGGGTCACGCCCGGGTCGCGCAGAAGCTTCAGGTGGGCGGACCGGGAGTCGCCGGTGAAGCTGTAGGCCGCCCAGCGGATGGGCGCGATGGTGCTCTCGTGCCGCAGGCCGGTGCGCTTCTCGATGGCCGCGGCGTCCGCCCCCGGCGCCAGCTTGGCGAGGACCTGTACGCGGTCGGCGCCGTCCGCCCCCATCGCGGGGGCGGCGATCGCCAGGGGCGCGGCCGCGACTGTCGCGGCGAGCGCCCTCCGAAGACCGGGTCGGGATCGGCGGACAGCGCGCATCGGTTCACTCCTTGTGCGTGAGAAGATCGCCGAATTCTATTTTCGGAATCGCCGAAGTCACCTCCACGACCGTCTAGTGCCGGGCCCGGGAACGCCCGACCTCCCGTGGGGGCTACTCGATCCTCCCCGGGGGGAGCAGCGGCGGCTCCTGCGGGGTCCCCGCCCGGCGGACGCGGGCGATGACGGCCTCGGCCACCAGATCGGTGGTGGGATTGAGCGACAGTTGGCTCCGCGCCAGGGTGAGCTCCTCAACGATCCTGGAGTGGGTCCTGCCGTCGCCGTCGGCGTCGGCGGCGGCGTGCAGGGCGTCGGCGTGCTCGGGGTGGCGAATGGGCGTCGGATGCCCCACCGCCATGGCCACGACGTCGGCCGCCAGGCCGGCCCAGCCCTCGAAGGCCACGCCCCAACCATCGGTGATCGCGCGCCGCACCTCGCGCCGGGCCTGATCCTCGGCCCGCTTGGCGGCCGTGCGCCCGCCGCGCTTGCCCTCCAGCCGCGCCGCCTCGGCATTGAGCGCGTGGAGCTCATCCGAGGGGTGCTCGCGCGCGAAGCGCTCCATGCCCTCCTGGGCATCGATCACCAGCTGCCGCGCCCCGCTCTCGCCGCGCATGACCGCCAGGCCGAGCTGGACGCCGATGGCCCGCATCTCGCGCGTGAAGGCCGGGAGCCCCTCGCCGGCGCCCGGCGGGCCCGCCCGGAACGGCACCGGCAGGCAGCGGGAGCGGATGGTGGGCAACAGGTCGTCGATCCGGTCGGTGACCAGGATGATGTGCGCGTCCGGGCCGGGCTCCTCGAGGCTCTTCAGCAGCCGCGACGCGGCCTCGTCGGCGTCCATTCGGGCCGCCTCGTTGACCACCAGCACGCGTCGCGCGTGGACCACCGGCCGGGCGGCCAGGTCGGCCAGCGCGGGCTCCAGGTCCGGGCGTCGGATCAGGTGTCCCGGGGGGTCGAGCACCGTGATGTCGAGTCCTGCCTCGTCGGGCTCGTGGGGGGCGTCTGGGTCGGCCAGGGCCCAGGCCAGCGCGCGCGCGGCACGCCGCTTGCCCGACCCGGCCGGGCCGTGCAGCAGCAGCTGCTGGGGCGGCCGCTCTCGATCGAGGCTGCTGCGGAGGATGCGCTCGGCCAGCGGCTGTCCGGGGACCTCGATCACGACAGCGCCTCCACCAGCGCCATCACTTCGGCGTGGACGCGCTCGACCGGCGCGTCGCCGTCCACCGACCGCACCCGGTCGGGGTGCTCTTCGGCGAGTCGCCGGTAGCCGTCCGCCACGCGACGCTGGAAACCGGCCCCCTCGGCCTCGATGCGATCCGGCGCGGCGCACCGGCGCTCGCCGGCCGTGGCCACCGGCACGTCGACCACCACCGTCAGGTCCGGCATGCAGCCGGACACCACCGGCTCGTTGACCGCCCAGACCACGTCCGCTCCGAGCTCGCGCCCCGACCCCTGGTAGGCCAGCGAGGAGTCGACGTAGCGGTCGGCCACCACCCAGCGGCCGGAGTGCAGGGCCGGGAGGATCACCTCGTGCACCAGCTGCGCGCGGGCGGCCGCGAAGAGCTGCACCTCCGCGAGGGCGGCCAGCTCGCCCGGGGCCCGGGCGAGCAGCACGTCGCGCAGCGCCTCGCCCAGCTCCGTTCCGCCGGGCTCGCGGGTGGCGACCACGTCGCGTCCGCGATCGCGCAGGGCGTCCGCGAGCAGCGCGGCCTGCGTTGTCTTGCCGCTGCCGTCGATCCCCTCGAGCGAGACGAACCGGCCTCCGGCTACCAGGGGCCGGCCCCCAGCACGGCGTACGCGACCGTCGCCGCGACCGCGACGACGATGAGCCACCCGGCGATGCGGGTGCCACGGGGTGGCCGGTGGAGGGTGTTCCGCAGTTCTGCGTCGGCGGCCAGCCGCGCGTAGACCTGGGGGCGGGGCCCGCTTGTGGGCTCGTCACGCACGTCAGGCCTTGCCCGGATCGCTTCGCGGCATCATGCTCCCATGCGGCTCGCACCCGCGATGCCGCCTCGCCGTCCACGGTACCAGGGGTCCCCTATGCCTACCGCGCTCATCACCGGCGGAGCCGGCTTCATCGGCTCCAACCTCGCCGACGCCCTGATCGCCACGGGCGTCCGCTGTCACGTCGTGGACGACCTCAGCACCGGCCGCGAGGTCCAGGTCCCCGCCGAGGCCGAGTTCCACCATCTCGACATCCGCGAGGCCGCGCGGCTCGCCGAGGTGGTCGGGCGCGTCAAGCCCGACGTCATCCACCACCTTGCCGCCCAGGTCGACGTCCGCAAGGCGATCGAGAATCCGCAGTACGACGCCGAGGTGAACATCAACGGCACGATCTCGGTGCTCGAAGCCGCGCGCGGTGTCGGCGCGCGGGTGGTGTTCGCCTCCACCGGTGGCGCCGGCTACGGGGAGTACGAGGGCCTCCCGGTGCCCACCGACGAGAGCAACGACGTCCGGCCCATGGCCCACTACGGGCAGAGCAAGATGTCGGCCGAGGGCTATCTGGGCCTGTACTCGCGGCTCTACGGCCTGCCCACGGTGGTGCTCCGACTCTGCAACGTCTACGGCCCGCGCCAGGACCCGCACGGCGAGGCCGGCGTGGTGGCGATCTTCTGCGGAAAGCTGCTTGACGGCGAGCGCCCCAAGGTGTTCGGCGACGGACTTCAGACGCGCGACTACGGCTACGTCGGCGATATCGCCCGGGCCTTCATGGCCGCGGCGGAGGGCCCGGCCGGCGAGACGGCGAACATCGGCACCGGGGTCGAGACCACGGTGCTCGATCTGCTGGACGGCCTGGGCTACGCGGGCGCGCCCGAGTACGCGCCGGCGCGCGCCGGTGAGCTTCAGCGGAGTGCCCTCGATCCGACGCACGCGGAGCGGGTCTGGGGGTGGCGTGCCGAGATGCCCCTGGCCGAGGGTCTCGGTCTCACCTATCGGTCCGTCGAGGCCGGCCGGGCGGCTCCTCGGGATCGGACACCGGGGTTCGTGGCTTTGGCCAGCGACTGAAGCGGGGCGGGCGGGCGTCCTCGCCCGCCAAGATCGCCTCCGGACCCTCCTGCACCATCCAGCCGAGGCCCGCGACCGGCACGTCGAGCGCCGCGGCCGCCGCGGCCAGCCCCTCGTCGAGGTCGGGGGGCCGCCGCCGGGCGCCGTGGGCGTCGGTGGCGAGCACGTGGCCCATGCCCAGGCGAACCAGGGTGACCGCCGTCGAGCGCGCCCTCGGC